>DATGQR010000612.1:0-12218 GCA_035304105.1 Thermomicrobiales bacterium
CGTACGCAAGGTTTGACGGTTACGGATGAACACCGAGCCGCCCTCCCGGTAGCCTCGCACGGTTCGGGGCTCCCTCTCCGTCTACAGGCCATTGTTCGCTCGAAGTTATCGACACGGAGGATTGAACAATGCTGAATCGGATGCGCCTTCAGGAGTGGATCTATCTCGTCCTGATCGCGGTGGGAGTCGCCGTCGCCGTCTACTACATCATCGATGGGCGCGCCATCAATGGCGTGCTCGTGTTGGGCGGGATCCTGATCGGCACCTTCGTCCTGTATGGCGCCCGGGAGGATTCGCAGCCAATTGACCGCCGCCGGGATCGGGCCGCCCGGGGGCTCAGCGATGAACGCGCCTGGTTGCGCGCGGGCGTGATCGCCGGATTCGCGGCGACGATCGTGATGACGATCGTGCTCGTGCTCGGTTACGTGATAGCCGACGCCTTTGCCACTGACGGCGGCAGCACCTTCAGCGACTGGCTCTACGGGTTGACTCACAACCAGCTCACCGACAATACCTTCGAGCTGCCGCTGGTCGCCTACAGCACCAACTTGCTGGCCGGCGTGATCTGGGCGTTGATCTATGGCGCGCTCTTTGCGCACCGCCTGTCGGGGCCGGGTTGGTGGCGGGGGATCAAGTTCTCGTTGATCCCCTGGTTCCTATCGCTGGTGGTCTTCTTCCCGGTGCTGGATGCCGGCTTCTTCGGCGCGGATCTGGGCGCCGGGCCGCTGCCGGTCATCGGGAACTTGATCCTGCACCTGGCGTATGGCGCCGTGCTGGGCGTGGTCTACGCCTTCGCGATCCACCCGGAGCCGGTCCCGGGGCCTGATCCTCGCCTGGGCGGTTGGATCGACCAGGGCCTGGCGATTGGGCTCGCCAGCGGGCTGATGTTCGGCCTGATCGCTGGTGCGCTGGCCGGATTGGTCCTCGAGACCGGCCATTACTCCTCGACCGAGGTGACTCTGGCCGGGGCCATGGCGGGTGTCTTCGGCGGAGCGATCATCGGACCGCTGGTCGGCTTGGAGCTCGGCTCGTCGGCCGGAGCCGCCCGCCCGAGTTAGCGACATCACTGCCCTTCTTTACCTCGGAGCCCTCGCCGGCACGCCACGGCGAGGGCTCCATTTATCTGCTGGTCGCCGATGCGGGCAGCGGCGGGTCCCGCCTGGCAGCGAATGGGGCGATGCCCGGCCTGATGCGGTGGCCGGCGCCCATCCACCCACGGATGTGCCCAGGGTATAGCCTATTGCATATGGAGGGGCATCACTTCGGCGCATAGGCTATGAAAGTGAACCTGTGAACCTGCCGAAGGGAGTTCTGAATGTATATCGGTGGCGGAGTTCTTGCGATTATCCTCATCATCCTGCTTCTCATCCTCATCTTCTAGCGACCTATCGTCGCATCATGATGAGCCTCCGAAGCGCACTCCTGTATGGGAGTGCGCTTCGGTGTCTTGCCCGGAAGCTGCCGACGAAACGCGCCACGGCAGCCAGTTCAGCCGTGCTGGTCACACCTTTTGAGTGCCGGGGCCGTGGGGCGCGAATATGAGAAATGGAAGCGCCACGTGCAGATCAGCCCCGATGCGGTAAAGGCCCTCGCCGTCAGCGCCGTGAAAGACTCGGTGGAGTCCAACCTGCTGCACTGGTCGGCGGCGGTCGCCTTCTACGCCGCCCTCTCATCCGCGCCGCTGTTGCTGGTGGGGCTCATCGGCGTTTCCTTCTTTACCGATGCTGACTGGGCCGCCGGGCGGCTCGCCTCACTGCTGGACAACTTCCTGCCGGACCAGAGCGACCAGCGGCTGCGCGAATTCGTCTCGAATGCGGTCGCCTCTCGCAGGAGCGTCGGCGCCTTCTCGATCGTCATCTTCATGTTCAGTGGCACGCGCGTCTTTGCCGCGCTGACGCGCGCCCTGCACGTCATCTACCATCAGGAGTCGGAGCGCCAGTTCCTGCGCGAGCTGGCCGCGCAGGTCGCGATGCTCCTGACGATCGGGCTGCTCTTTGTGCTGGCGCTCAGTTCGCCGTTTTTTCTGGGCTTGCTGTCGGAGGCCGTCGCCTTTCTGCCGGGCGGCGAGCAGCAGACTGCCGAGCGGATCATCGCTGGCGCCGTGCAAGTCGCCTTGCTCTTTGGCGCCTTCGCCCTGATCTATCGCTTCATTCCCAGCACCGAGGATGGCTGGCGCGCGCCGCTGATCGGCGCAGTGGTGGCGACCGCGCTCTTCGTCATCGTGCGACCGCTCTTCATCTTCTACCTGGAGCGCTTCGGCGAGCAGGACGTGGTCTACGGGTCGCTGGCCTCGCTCGTCGTCCTGCTGATCTGGGTCTGGATTGGCGCGGTCATCACCCTCTTCGGCGGCGCCGTCGCCAGCAATGCCCGCAGGACCATCCCGTCATCGTCCTGAGCGCACCATCGCGATCTCTACGTATGAACCTGTGACGTTTGAACTCGTGATGTCCCCACGGGGGGACGATCGTGGTTACCATCGAGCCAGGCAGTTCCCCGGATACCGGTCGACGGGCGTGCGCGGTTCCTATCACGGGTAGCACCGACGGAAGCGCTCCAGCACCAGCGGCATCGCGGGGTCGAACTCGCGGCCGATGGCTGGCAAGGTGCGGCGGAAGTAGCGCTCGTGCGCGGCGTACCAGGATTCCCAGGTGCGGTCGTCCTCGCCCTCGTCGTAGGCGAACTGCGCGTCGACCTCATTCATGGGCATGATCCGCACCTCAGTCGTCTCGATCACGCAGGCCGGCGCACCGCGGCCGTCGAGGACGATCGAGAGGTCTCCCGGCTGTGGCAGCGGTTCGCCCGCCGCCTCGTAGGCCCAGACCGAGTCGCAGGTAGCCGTCTTGCGGCCATCCATAACCAGCGCCAGCAACTCGTCGGCTAGCTCGGGCGAATCGCCGAAGCTCCAGGAGGGCGGCGGCTGCTCCGGCGCGCCTGGCCCCAGCGCGGCTCGCGCAGTGCTCCAGAATGCCGCGATCGGCTCCATTTCCATTTATCCTTCCCCGGGCGCGCGACCTGCCCCGACGATCGTCAGCTCGATGAACTCGTCAACCCCGATCAGCTGCAACATCCAGCGCACCAGCTTGGGCACCCGGCGGCGGCCCTCATCCGGCGGGAGCGTCCGCAGCTCGGACAGCCAGAGGCGCTTGCCGCGATGAATCATCCAGCACTCCCCGGCTGCACGGACATTCTTCAGCCAGTCCACATCCGAGCCATAGGTCAGCACGATCGTCATTCGGTCGCCATCGGGGAAGACGTTCACCGGCGTGCGGTAGAGCCGGCCGCTGCGCCGCCCCCGGTGGACGATGATCCCAAATGGCGGGGCGAACCCGGCGATGCGGAGCAGCACGCGGTTGGTGGCGTGCCGGTTGAAGCGGGCGAGCGCTTGCGGTAACGGCATCGCAATTGCCTCTCACTCGCGGGAATGGCGGTGTCCGGTCGTTCAGCTTACTCGCGCCCGGCGGCACGCGCCAGCGGTCGCGAAATCGACGGGGTCGGACGCGCCTCGCGAACCGTTAGTACCGCGAAACAAGTTTGTTTTCCCGCAGCGATTAGGTCTGAAAGTCTATGCCCTGACTAAACGTAGGGTACCAATGGCGGATGCCCTCGCAAGGGCACTCCCCTTAGGGTCTGTACCTGAAATTGCGCTGTTCTTATGTATTGGCGAAATCGAGGTACGGACTTGACAACCCGATTCGCGACCCTCCAGACATTCCGGCTGCTCGCGCTCACCGTACTGGCCGTCAGCACGGTGGCATTCGGCATCCTGCCCGGTCTCGGTGAGGAGAGCCCGGGTGATGCGCTCACGCTCAAGATCAACGAGACAGTCGAGGCGCTCTGGGAACGTTCGGACGGGCCGGTGTTGCGGCAAGACGTCGATCGCGCCTGGCTGTGGGGGCCGAGGCCGATCACGACGTCTACCGAGTTCTACCCGGACAGCTCCTCGGGCCTGCGCACCCTGGTCTACTTCGACAAGGGTCGGCTCGACGTGCTCGACCCGGAAGCCAGCACCAGCGATGAGTGGTACGCCGTCGGTGGCCGGCTCGTTGCCGAGATGCTGGCCGGGAGCGTCCAGCTCGGCGATAGCTTCTTCGTCAAACGCGCCACTCCGGCCATCCCGCTGACCGGCGACTTCGACCAGCCTCTGCCGGTCACCTACCAGACGCTGGCGCCCTACTCCTCGGTCTGGAGCGGTGATCAGGACGAGCCAGGTCGGCTCGCGCTGCGCGAGCGCCAGTCCAGCCCACGCGCTGGCGAGGCCGTCACCGCCAAGCTCGGGGCCGATGGCTGGATCAACCGCAACTCCGCCGCCGACCACGGCGTGACCTACGGCTCCTTCGACGAGACGACCAGCCACAACTACGCTAGCGTCTTCGAGGAGTGGGTCGCCGCCCAGCCCTACCATCCGCTCTACCTGCTCGGTCACCCGATCAGCGAGCCGTACTGGATCGACACGGTCGTCGACGGCGAGCCGCGCACCGTGCTGGTGCAGGCCTTCGAGCGGCGCGTCCTGACCTTCACGCCCGGCAACCCGGAGGGCTACCGGGTCGAGTCCGCCAACGTCGGCCGCCATTACCGCACCTGGCGCAACCTCCCTGAGATCACCGACCCTGAGTACATGCCGCTGGCCGCTGGCGTGCCGTTCGGCGAGGAAATCGTCGGCGCCGCGCTGGCCTGGGACGTCGATCCCTTCATGCTGGCCGCCGTCAGCTTGGTCGCCTCCGATGGCGACCCGCGCGACGTCAGCGGCAACGGCGGGCGCGGCCTGCTGGCCGTGCATCCGCAGCTGCATGACATCCCGTCGCTCGAGGCGCTGGTCGACCCATCGCTGAACGCCGACAACGGTGCCCGCGCCCTCAAGTTCTGGTCGCCGAATGGCGCCGAGAGCTTCGACTGGCGCGGCGTGTTGGCCAACTACTACAGCCACGGCAACGTCGACTGGAACGACCCGGCGCTGGAGCGCTTCGTCCACGACGTGCTCGAGACCTACGGCGACCTCAAGGAGCAGTACCCGCGCCTGGAGGCCGAGCCCGTGGCGGAAACCGCCGCGGCCGAGCCTGGCTCGTGGGAAGTCTGGGGCGGGGTGCTGGATGTCGGCCCGGCTGCCTACTACGACCCCAGCTACACGACGGACTGGTGGGTGCGCACCCAGAACCTCTATGCCAGCAAGGGGCTGATCGCCCCCGGCTACCAGCCAGACCCGAACGGCTACTACTGCGTGCGCCCGGGCTACATTCCCGGTGAGCGGCTGCGGCTGCGGGCCAATGGCGTGACGATCACCTGCACGGTGGGCGACATGGTGGCCGATCACGATCTCTACAACTGGCTGCTCGTCTCCAACTGGTCGATTGAGCTGAGCTGGACTGCCTTCACAGCGTTGGGCCTGCAGCACCACAATTATGTCGAGGTCGATTACCCCGGCACCTGGGCCAAGCAGCCTCCGCCGATCCCGCCGCCCGCGCCCAGGCCGGCCGAGCGACCGGCTGCGCCAGCGCCGGATAGCCAGGCTCCGGAACCGGTCCCAACCGAACCGCCGGTCGAGCAACCGGCCGATGAGCCGGCCGAGCCGCCAGCCGAGCCATCCGCTCAGGCGGTTCCGGCCCGCCCGGAGGCCCCGCCGCCCGGCAGTGGCTCCAGCGACCTGGACAGCGCGCCGCCGGATGACGGCGACGAACCCGATCCGTCCGGCTAGATCGCAGGCAATTCTCGCTGATCCCCGTTGCGGGCTGATGCAGAGGCGTCAGCCCGCGACGGCGTCACCGGCCAGACGCGCGAGCCGGTCCGCCAGCCGCTGCATCCGCTCGCGCAGCGCGTCCGGCGTGATGATCCGGAAGTCGCAGTCCAGGTTCACCAGGAAGCGGCAGATCTCATCGAGGTTGTAGGTCGTGCAGCGGAACAGCGTGCCGCCATCGTCGCCCTCGCTGACCAGTCCCCGAGTCGGCGGGATCTGATCCCGGGCCGCGAACGGCGGCAGGTCCAGCCAGACCTCGACGTCCCAGGTGCCGGGCATTGAGGCGATCGAGCGCTCGGCAAATGCCATGCAGTCGAACCCCTCCGGCGGCTCGAAGTCGATCTCTAGCACCCGGTAATGCTCGATGCGGTCCAGCCGGAACATCCGCAGGTCGCGCCGCAGGTGGCAGTAGCCGACCAGGTACCAGCGGCCGATCAGGTAGACCAGGCCGTAGGGATCGACCTCGCGGCTGGCCGGCTCCCCGCGCCAGGGGTGGTAGTCCAGCCGCACCCGCTTGCGCCGCCCGGCCGCCGTCGTCAGCCCGCCGAGCTTGCGGCTCTCGACCTGCGTCTCCGACTCCGGGTAGGCCACGCTGACCACCTCGCGGATAGCCCGCGCCTGCTCGCGTAGCGGGATCGGCAGTACCCGGCTGAGTTTGGAGCTGGCGCTCTCGGCCGAGGTCTCGTCGATTGTCAGGCCCAGCCGCCGGCTGAGGAGCAGCCCGAGGTTGACGGCCAGTGCCTCGTCATCGGTCAGCATCAGCGGTGGCAGCTTGTAGCCGGGACGCAGCCGGTAGCCGCCGTGACGCCCGCGCGTGCCTTCGACCGGCACGCCTAGATCCTGCAGCGTCGTGATGTAGCGGCGCACCGTCCGGCGGTCGACCTCCAGCCGCTCGGCCAGCTCGGCGCCGCTGATGCCCGGCCGGGCCTGGAGCAGTTCGAGGACGGTCAGGACGCGGCTCGTCGGTTGATACATCTTGGAGGCTCCGCCCGTTCGCGATCGGCGCTCTATAGGGCGAAATCTATCCTGTTTCGGCGTCATAATCGAGGATGCCGCCGCCCGACGGCGCAGTCGAACGTGGCGGCAGGATTCGATCATCCGGTGACGGCGCAGCGCCGGGGACGACTCACCGGCGTTGCGCGACGTGCAGAGGAGCACTCTCATGGCGACGAAGCTGTGTCCCGAGGTCCGCGCGCTGCTGGAAGCGCCGAACTACGCCCACCTGGCGACCGTGGCGCGCGACGGCTCGCCGCGCAGCGTCGCGGTCTGGGTCAACCTGGAAGGCGACCACATTCTGATCGGCGCCAGCCACAACTCGATGAAGGCGCGCACCACCCGCCGCGAGCCGCGCGTAGCCCTCTCGATCGTCGATCGCGAGAACCCCTACAAGACGGCGATGATCCTGGGCCGCGTGATCGAGCAGCGTGACGACGAGGATGGTACGGTGATGAACGCCACGGCCCGCAAGTACACCGGCCAGCCCTACCCCTGGAACGGTCCCGGCCGGCGTACGCTCGTGATCGCGCCGGAGCGCGCCCTCTACTTCGAACTGCCCTTCACCCACAACCCCGCCTGATGGCCGCTGCCACCCTGATCGGTTAGCCATACCCGCGGTTCACGCTGGAACTACCCGGCAACCCCACGCATCCCGGACCCAGAGGTACTCGTGGGTCCGGGATGCGCACTTCGTGCGAGCACGTGGCTGTCATTGAGGGATCGGCATCGTCCGACCAGGACAGGCCGTCTCACCCTGTCAACACATTTCCGGCCCGGCACGAATTAATGAGGGCGAAAGTCAGCCTATTTGGGTGTGAGGATGGATGGCGACGGTATTCGATGGCGATCAAAGGAGATGACAGGTGCCATCACGATCCGAATTGCAAGCCGCGATCGAGCAGGCCCGCCAGCGCTTCGACGCCGCGACGCAGGGCGTGGACAGCGCCACTCTCGAAGGCAAGGCTGTCTGCGGGGTGTGGACCTCTCGCGACGTCGCCGGCCACGTGGCCGACTGGAATGGCGAGTTCATCGCCGCAATCGAGCATGCCCTGGGCGGCCCGCCGCCCGCCGGTCAGCCGATCGAGGACGGCGAACTCTACAACACCACCAAAGCTGGCGCTCGCGCCTCCCAACCCTGGGACGAAGCCAAGGCCGACCTCGATGCGTCCTTCGACCAACTCGCGTCCCTCCTGGAGCGGATCAGTGACGATCAGCTCAGCGCCCCGGCGACGCTGCCGTGGGATGTCGAGGCGACAGTCGCCGAGTTGATCGCCGACGCCGCCGGTCACGCTGGCGAGCACGTCGCCGACCTCGAAGCCAACCTCCGCGCCATGGCTGCCTAGCTCGCCCCGCGCAGAGGCATGTCCCGAGCTCATCGACGGATCGAGCCGCCCCGTCGAGCCGTCCGGGCTGGTCCCGGACACCGCGGGAGCGTCCGAGCCTCGACGAGCTCGGGACTCACCATGTCTGGAACCCTAATCTCGGTCGAATTCCCCAAACGCTAAACGCGCTTTCATCTGGCGCTCATGTTTACCTGCGACGATGGGTGCAGAACCGACCGACGAGACCTCATGTCCTAGATTCCCGGAGGCCTGGCTGATGCGCGCCCTCGTCACTACCCTCAAGTTCCTGGAGATCACCCCGTCGACACGTGCGCAGGTCGAAGTGCTCGCCAGCAACATGGCCGCGATCGACGGCCTGCTTTCCACCTGCTGGCTGCGGGGTAGCGGCCAGATCAGCCTGGTGCAGACGTTCGAGTCGTCCGCCGCGGTCGACGCCTACCTCGATGGCCCGCGCTTCGCGGCGCTGGGCCGGCTTCCTGGCTGCCAGGATGTCTTCGCCGTGCACTACGACGTCGCAACCCAGCTCAACGACCTCTCGGCCTTCGGGGTGCCGGTCGCGGAGCGCGAGCACGTCCTCGTCTGATCGCCGGCTGCCGCGTGGCAGCCGGCGTCGAATGCGGATCAGGAGTGTCAGCGCGCTGCGCTCACGCGCTCGGCGGCCCGCTGCCTCGCTAGCTGAGCCGGGATGGCCTGACGAGCGGCAATGCGCACGCCGATTGGCTTGCTGAGGCGGTCGAGGTCCTGGCGGCGTAGCGTTACAACGTCGTTCGGCGAGCCGGCGCGGAAGCGGATCAGCGGCTCGCCGTCCAACTCGCGGTCGATGTAGACCGGCATGCGCCAGAACGCGTCAAACGGCGGCAGGCAGCCGGGGTCGCTGTCCGGGAACGCGGCGTTCAGCACAGCGCGGTCGACCAACTCGACTTGATGCCCGGCGAACGCTCCCGCGATCGTCTCCCGGTCAGCCGGCATCTCCGCGCGCATCACCAGCATCGACAGCTGCCGGTCGACGAAGAGCGGTACCACCTGGACGAGCGGCGCGCTGTGCCAGCGGCTCTCGATGGGCGGACCGGACAGGGGCCGCTCATCTTCTTCCGAATGTTCGATGATGAAGGGGACTCGCTCCCGGCTCAGATATTCGCAGGTGCGGTACCGGATCGTCATGCTTCTTGTTCCTCCCCCTTGCTGGATGCCTGCGGTGATGCGTGCGATCGGGCCGGCCGGCGCGGCTTCAGGCGATGGCCTCCGGCTCGCGCAGCTCGATGACGTCGAGCAGGTCGATGACCGCTTTGACTCCCCGGACGCGCTCGGCAACCGCGATCAGCTCCCGGCGCTGGGCGTCGCGCTCGACGATGCCTTCCAGCGTGACGTGGCCATCGCTGACGCGGATGTCGATATCCTCGATCGGTGCCAGAACCTCCAACTCCAGGCTGTCGGCGACGGCCCGGGCGATCTCGGTGTCAGTGAGCATGGCCATGCCGGGCGGTCTGACGGTGACGTTGTTGGCGACGGCACGCACGCCGGGCACCCGCAGAGCCGCGTGCTCGGCGGCCCAGCGCTCCATGAAGCTCTGCACCGTGCCGGTCAGCGTCACGATGCCGTCAACGACGTTCACTCCTATGTCGGAGACGTCGACGTCGGGATCCAGATCCAACTCGTCCATCACATCCTGTTGGATCTCAACATCGCCCTTGATTGCCACTGCCATGCCGGTACCTTCTTTCTAGGCGTTCCCGACCGGCCCGCGCGCCGGGCGCAAGCGCGCCCGAACGCTGAAGCGATGCCGCCCACGAACCCAATGGTGGGGCGGGAGTTGGGAACAGCATCATCTTTGACCCCACTCTAGTCCTGCCCGGATTGCAGAAGCGTTACGCCCGGCGCGAGCGGCGTAACAGTTCCGTGACAACGTGGCATGGGCTTGTTCGAGGGGGCCGCCGCCCGGGTTCGCTATGATGCGACGGTCACGAGGGAAGGAGTCAGCTGCTGAGCGGAGCGAATCGACCGGTGCATGTGGTCGTGGCTGGGGTGCCGCGCGGATATCAGAATCCGGACCCGGATGGCCACTGGCTGCGCGAACATCACATTCGCCAGATCGAGGCCGTCTCGCCGAGGGTGCGGCTGGTCCACACCACGCGCGGCGAGCTGGACCGGGACATCCTGCCGGATGTCGGCGCCGAGGTGCTGCTGCTGGAGGCCGGCGTCGATGAGTGGTACGGCAACGAGATCCCGGTTGACGGCTTCGCCAAGCTGGTGACCCCGAACCTGCGCTGGATGCAGGCCTGCAGCAGCGGCGTCGGCCACATCCTGGGGACCGGCCTGCTGCCCGATGACGTGATCCTGACCAACGCCGCCGGCGTCCACGCCGACGCGCTGGGCGAGAGCGTGATGGCGGCCGCCTTGCTCCACGCCAAGCGCCTGCGAACGCGCATCGAGAATCAGGCGACGCGCACCTGGCAGGAGTTGCACTGCGACGAGTTGCGCGGCAGGACGATGGCCGTCCTCGGCACCGGCAACATCGGCTCGGCCGCCGCCCGGCTCGCCTCGGCGTTCCGCATGCAGTTGATCGGCGTGCGCCGCAATCCCCGACCCGCCGAGTATTTTCAGCGGGTCGTCGGCCCGTCGGATCTGCTCGCGGTGCTGCCCGAAACCGACTATCTGGTGATCGCCTGCCCGTTGACGCCCGAGACCGAGGGCATGATCGGCGCGGCCGAACTGGACGCCATCAAGCCCGGCGCGTATCTGATCAACGTCTCGCGCGGCAAGATCGTCCAGGAACAGCCACTGCTCGACGCCCTCCGCAGCGGAAAGCTCTCCGGCGCATTCCTCGACGCGCACGCCGAAGAGCCGCTGCCCGACGACCACCCCCTCTGGGACGCCCCCGGCGTTACCGTCATCCCCCACGACTCCCACTCCTCCCCCTACATCGGCGACAACATCATTGACCTCTTCACCGACAACCTCCGCCGCTACCTCGCCGGCGAACCGCTCCGGAATGTCATCGATCGGGAACAGGGGTATTGAGAGAGGAGTTTGTAGATTGTAGTTCGTAGTTTGTAGGAAGACCCTCACCCCCTACCCGTGGCCCAGAGGACACCCCGCCCACTCGCTGCGCGCAGGGAGAGGGGGTGATGCGAGAGTGCAGTTGGTCGCTAGCTCTGATGTTGCATGTGGACACCCCTCCCTCGATTTCGCGGGAGGGGCTGGGGGAGGGAGCCTCCTCCTACAACCTACAAACTACGAACTACATACTCTCGTCCCTCCGGATACCCGCTTGGCGGGTGCGAGCGGAGTGCCCTCTGGGCCGCGGACAGGGAAGGGCGCCGACCCTGCGGCGATTCAATGAGCGGCCGGCCCAGCTTCGCCCAGCGGCTGCAGTCCCTGCGTCCGGTCCGTATAACTATCGCCCCAGGCGAATCAATCCGGCGATGTGTTCCGCGGCGGCAATCGTTGGGTAGTGGAGATTGCAGCGCGGACCCCAGGGGAAGATCGAGGCGTCGGCCACCCGCAGACCTTCCATGCCGTGCACCAGGCCGGTGGCGCCGACGACGGCCGAGGGATCGGTCGCCGGGCCCATCCTGCAGGTCGAGGACGGGTGGTAGGAGGTGACGGCGCGCTGCTTAACGAACTCGCGCAGCTCGTCGCGGTCGCTCCAGTCGAAGCGGTGTCCGGGAACCGCGGTCAGGCGGGTTGAGAGCGGCGGGGTCTCGGTGATCAGCTTGGATAGCTCGACGCCGTCGCAGAGCGCCTCCAGGTCGGTCGGGTCGCTCAGGTAGCGGTGGTCGATATCGAGCGTCGCCTCGGGGTCGGGGGAAGTCAGGCGGACGCGGCCCTTCGAGCGCGACCACTGCAGGCTGGGCGTCAGGCGGTAGACCCACTGGCCCAGGTCCTCGCTGTAGATCTGGATCGGGTAGAGGTGCAGGTCGATCTCGGCATCGATCTGGTTGGAGCGCGCGAAGATGACCGGCCGGGCGAAGATGATCGTCTCGGTGTCCTCCGGCGCGTCCTCCGGGCGCATGATGTAGAAGCGGTTGACGCCGCGCGCGGCGGGGTGGTCCATCAGGTGTTCGCCGACGCCGGGCAGGTCGTGGACGACCTCGATGCCCAACTCCTGCAAATGCTCGCCCGGGCCGACGCCGGAGCGCATGAGGATCGCC
>DATGQR010000613.1:0-2232 GCA_035304105.1 Thermomicrobiales bacterium
AGGAGCTTCCGGAGAAGATCACTCCGGTTGAGGTGCGCCAATTCCTGGGCCGGCCGCGCTACTTCTACGAGGAGTTGGCGACTCGCACGAGCCTGCCGGGCGTGGCAATTGGTGTCGGCGTCAACGCGGTTGGTGGCGACATCATGTTCATCGAGACGAGCAAGGCGCCGGGCAAGGGCTCGCTGACGATCACTGGTCAGCTTGGCGACGTGATGCGCGAGTCGGCGCAGGCGGCGCTGTCCTACGTGCGGGCGCGCGCCGACGAACTTGGCATCGACGCCGACGTCTTCAAGGACTATGACCTGCACGTCCACGTGCCGGCTGGCGCGACGCCAAAGGATGGCCCGTCCGCCGGTGTGGCGCTGACGACGGCGCTGGTTTCGCTGCTGACGGGTATCCCGACGCGCGAGGACGTCGCCATGACTGGCGAGGTGACGCTGCGTGGCCAGGTGCTTCCGGTCGGCGGGATCAAGGAGAAGGTGCTGGCCGCACGGCGCGCCGGAATCTCGACCTTCATCCTGCCGAAGCGCAACGAGCATGACCTGGACGACATCCCGGAGGAGTTGCGCGCGGAGATGAACTTCGTGCTGGTCGAGACGATTGACGAGGCGCTGGCGGTCAGCTTGCCGGAGGAGTTTCACCAGCGAGCTGGCGTGGGCGAGCGCTATGGAGAGGCGAATAGCCGGGAGCGGGTCGCTGCTGCGCCTGCCCAGGCCGGCTAGCGGCCTCGAGTTCTCACCCGGGGAGCAAGAACGGGGACGCCGGTTCTGGCGTCCCCGTTTCTCTGTCGTCGATCCGTCAGGCTCGTTCCGCGGTGCTAGCCTGCGACGGCCGGCGCGCCGACGATTGCTTCGACGAGTGCCTGGAAGGGGCCCAGGTGCTCGCTGTGAGCGGCGTACATCATCTCAGGGTGCCACTGGACGCCCAGGAGCCAGGGGTGGCCGGTCAGCTCGACCGCTTCGACGAGGCCGTCCGGCGACCAGCCGATCGGCGCCAAGCCATCGCCCAGGTCCTTGAGTCCCTGGTGATGGAAGGAGTTGACCTGAAGCTCGGTGGCGCCGTAGGCGCGCGCCAGCAGCGAGCCCTCGGTAGCGGTCACGCTGTGACTGGGATCGTGGCGTTCGATGCCGGTCTTGTACTGGCGGTGTTCGAGCTCGGCGCTGTAGAGGTCTGCGACGTCCTGGTAGAGCGTGCCGCCGAGGACGACGTTGAGCACCTGGATTCCGCGGCAAATGCACAGCGTGGGAATGCCACGGTCGATCGCCTCGCGCAGAAGCCCGAACTCGAGTTGATCGCGGCCCGCGTGGATGCCGCCGGTGGTCGGGTGGCGTTCCTGCTCGCCGTAGTGGATCGGGTCGATGTCCCCGCCCCCGCTGATGAGCAGCCCGTCGACGAGGCCGGCGAGCTGAGCCGCGTTTCCGTCCTGCGGTGGGAGGATCACCGGGACACCGCCAGCGGCCTCGACCGCGGTCGTGTAGGTGTCGGCGATGCCGTAGGTATTGAAGACGCCGTGCGGGCGCTCAAGCGCGGTTGGTGATGGGGTAATGCCGATCACGGGCTTGTGGGACATCTGGGTTCCTTCCAGCGGCTTGCATTTCGCACCGTCGGCGCCTAGAATAGCAGTCCGCTACCGGCTGTGGCGCGAAAGAATCGCGCCGGTTCGGGCGGAGGACAGGGAACCGAATAGCGCTCGAGTCGAGCCGCGCTGGTTTCTTGACAAGTCTGTAACGAGCTGGTAGAATACGTTGTTGCCCGCTCGGGAGGGCGACAAACCTCAAGCGAACTGAGAGTCCGGCGAAGTCCGGGATCGGTTTTGGGCCGAAGAGGCTGGCCGGTCGCGAGGCTTAAGTGCGGGCTCGAGATCCGGGGTTGAGGCGCTGGGTCGAGGTCTCGGGGGTCTTGGGGTGAGTGGCCCGAGCTGGTACAATGGAGATCTTGCCCGCCGGGGCAGCGACATCGAGATCACATCGAAGCTGAAGCAAACGGCGAGCTTGATCGAAGAGGTAGCGAGCGTCCTTGACACTCGAAGACCTCTCCCGGTAAGATAGCCGGGCACCCGGACAGGGTGACACCAAGTCAGAGAATTCTGGCTGCACGTTGACAATTGAGGAGTGGAAGTGGTTTGTGTGCGGTGGTGGCTTCGTCGCCCCCGGCGTGCTGGCTGGCGTGCGAGCGTCGGAGCTGGTGGTTGGGGGAGATGGCACTACTGAACAGAGACCTTAGTCAGCGGCC
>DATGQR010000614.1:0-11817 GCA_035304105.1 Thermomicrobiales bacterium
CGATGGCCCACAGCGCCACGGCGTCGGCCAGCAGCGCGGCCACCACCAACACCACCTGAGCCACATCGAAGATGCTGGGCGGCGCCAGCGGGTCGCGGGCGGAGATCGAGTAGAGCAGCAGGCCGAGGACGACGATCAGGAGCCCGTCGAAGGCGATCAGGGCGTCGCGCTCGATGTCGACGCCGCGCCCGGTCCAGACCAGCGTGCCCAGAAAGGCGAGCAGCATGGCGGCGAAGAGCGGCGTGAAGATGCGCGTCAGCACTGGCGCCATGTTCTCGATCACGCTCTGCTTGGCTTCCACCAGCCAGGCGGCGACCAGCACGGCCCCGACCGCGCCGCAGGGCAGCACCAACTCCTCGAACAGGCGCTCGACATCGACCCCGATGGCCTGGAAGATCACCGCCGTGAAGGCCATCAGGACGCCGCCGCCCAGAGCGATCAACACGTAGTAGATGAACATCTCCCCGGTGAAGCGGATGAAGTCCATCCGGCCGGCCACCTGGCGCCAGCGGGCGCCGGCATAGGCGATACCGACCGCCAGCCAGAGCGCGATCGGCAGGTGCAGGATAGTCAGGACCTCGGTCGCGCCCTCGGTGTCATACGGGTAGATGTTGACGACGACCGCGGCCGCGACGAACGCGGCGGCCAGCCAGCGTGCCAGACTCATCCCGAGCTGCCGCTTCCAGACGAAATAGCCGGCCAGCAGGGGCAGCACGAAGAAGCTCGCGTTGCGGGCGTAGAACGTGAAGTCGTCGTCCAGATTCAGCCCGAAGAGGACCGGAATCCGGACGAGCACGGCCGCGACGACGGCGAGCGCGACGGCGACGGCGGCGTCGATCTGAACGCGCGCCCGCGCTTCGCCGCCATCCACCGGGACGACGAGCTGCTTCCAGAGGCGTTCCGAGTGCTCGCGGGCGAACTCGCGGGAGACCGCATCGAGGTCGCCCATGCGCTTGACTGCTACCAGAAATGCCTCATCGGTCGCCAGGCCGGCGTCACTCAGGGCGGCGACCTGCTCGCGCAGGTGATCTTCCAGCTCGGCGACATCGACGGCGTGGATTGCCTGCCGGCGGCGCAGGTAGTTCCGCCACTGGTCGATCTGTTCCTCGAGCGACACCGCGTGGCCTGGAGATGTCATCGTCAGGCTCCCTGAGGCCGGGGGGCGACGGTCGGTGAGCGGCCGTCCGGGGACTCGATCGCGAGCGCCTTCCAGAGGCCGCGCAGCGTGGCGTCGACCGCCTGCCACTGGCGGCGCTCCTCGGCAAGTCGGGCCCGGCCCTCGGGCGTCAGGCGGTAGTACTTGCGCCGGCGGCCGCTCTCGGCGACCTCCCAGCGCGACTGGATGAGGCCAAGCCGTTCAAGCCGGTGCAGGACCGGGTAGAGCATGCCGTCGGTCCACTCCATCTGCCCGCCGGACATCTCGCGCACCCGTTGGAGGATGGCGTAGCCGTAGCTGTCCGCCTCCGCCAGGATCGCCAGCACGATCGGCGTCGAAGAAGCGGCAACCAAATCCTTATTAATCTCCATGACGACACCCGTTGCTGATCAATGCATGCATCTCTACATAGCGGCATTATACATGGCAGCGTTAGGCATGCATCCGTGGCCGCCCATCGGCGTCAGGAGGTTGCTCGCCTCAACCCTGCCCAGAGCGGGCCCAGTAGAGCCCGGGTCACCTCATCGCCCCTGGCTGGAGGCGGCGGCTGGCGACGGTGATATCCAGGGTTTTCACCGCGAATCTCATACTTTTCTCATCATTTCATCATGACCTGGCGCCGCATCCTCCATAGGCTGGGCATACCGGAGCCGTATCGATGAATGGAGGATCGCGATGCATATGCTGGTCATCACCTTCCAGTTGGACGGCATGACCGTGCAGGAGTTCCACGAGCTGTGCGACCAGATCGCGCCCACCTGGGCCGACATCCCGGGTCTGGTCTCGAAGGTCTGGCTGGAGAATCCCGAGATCAACACCTATGGGGGGATCTACACCTGGCAGTCGCGCCAGGCGATGGAACAGTTCCTCAACTCCGACCTGTTCGATGCAGTCGCCACCAACCCGAACTTCACGAACGCGTCGGTGCAGGACTACGGCGTCATCGCGGCCCCGACGCAGGTCACGCGTGGTATGCAGACGGTACTGGCCTGATGGATAGCTGCGCGTTCCAGCCCCGGGGCGGGCTTGCTCGTCCGTGCCGACGTCAATGATCGCGAGGCCATGGCCGTTGAGCCGCTAACGGCTCAGCGATCGACGAGGTTGGAATGCCAGGTGTAACCGGGCGTGGCCGTGAAGCCGGTCCCACGCCCGGTTGCTGCTTCCAACTCCCGATTCCGGATCGGTATTCCGGATCGGTATACTGAATGCGTTCAGTGAAACGCAGATTGCTTCCCGGAAGGTCATCCGGCCCGGGCGTGCCGCCCCGTTTGCGGCCACGCATCATCGCCTTACTGCAGGGGAGGTAGAGCATGGCTCGCCGCGTCGGTGATCTCGTCGCTCAACGTGCGGTCGCCACGTTCGTCGGGCGGTCGCGCGAACTGGACCACCTGTGCCGGATGCTCGACGATGAGGAACCTCTAATCACCCACATCCACGGCATCGCCGGCATCGGCAAGTCGAGCCTGTTGAGGGCCTTCGAAGCCCGGGCCCGGGGACGCGGCGCGACGGTCATCAGCCTCGATTGCCGCATGATCGAGCCGACGGCGCGTGGATTCCTCCGTGAACTTGGAACCGCGATGGGGCTCGAGTCCGCCGACCCGGTTGCAGCGGCCGCACGGCTGGGGGAGCTCGGAGAGCGCGTCGTGATCACCCTCGACACCTACGAGCTCTTTCGCCTGATGGACGATTGGCTGCGCCAGGAGTTCTTTCCGCAGCTCCCCGATAACGCGCGCGTCGTCCTGGCGGGTCGCGAGCCGCCGGTGCCTGCCTGGTGGTCGGCCGCCGGCTGGCAGGGTCTCTTCAGAAGCATGGCGCTGGAGCCGTTCACTGACGAGGAGGCCCTGAGTTTCCTCACCCAGGCCGGCATCGTCCCGATCGAAGCGCACCAGATCAACCGAGTGGCCCGTGGCCATCCGCTGGCGCTGCAGCTGGCCAGCTCTGCTCGCGCGGAGTATCCCGATGCGGCGTTGGAGGAGGCGGCGCTCCAGCGGGTCGTCGCCGAGCTGACGCGGCTCTACCTGCTGGAGATCGACGATGCCCGAACGCGGCAGGTGCTCGAAGCGGGTTCGGTCTTGCGCCGGGTGACGCTTCCGCTGATTGCGGCCATGCTGCCGGACGTGGCGCCCCAGGACGCCTTTGAGCGCCTTCATGCCCTGCCCTTCGTCGACCTGGTCCAGGACGGGCTCCACATCCACGATGCGATCCGGCACGCCATCGCCACCAGCCTGCGGGCGAGTGATCCGGAGCGCTACCGGGCGTATCGTCGCGCCGCCTGGAGGAGCCTGCGCCGCGGCGCGCGCGTGGCCGACCCGGCCGACCTCTGGCGCTACACCGCAGACATGCTCTACATCATCGAGAATCCGGTCCTCCGCGAGGGATTCTTCCCCAGCGGCAGCCAGAGCTGCACCTTCGGACCGGCTCGGCCGGGCGACGATGGCAGCGTCCGTGAGATCATCACGACGACCGAGGGGCCGGAAAGCGCCGCTCATCTGCTGCGCCTGTGGGAGGGCGCCCCGCACGTCTTCAATGTAGGCCACGACCAGCATGGAACGGTTGCCGGCTTCTACTGCCTGTTCCAGCCCGAGCAGATTGGCGAGCATCTGCTCTCGTCCGATCCGCTGCTGCGGCGCTGGGTGGCGCACCTGAACGAATCTCCGCTTCCCAAAGGGCAAGTGGCGCTCTTCGCCCGCCGCTGGCTCTCGCGGGGCCGTGGTGAACTGCCCGCCCCGGCGCAAGGGGCGGCCTGGCTGGACATGAAGCGCATCTACATGGAGCTCCGCCCGCGCCTGCGGCGGGTCTACATGACCGTCTGCGATATCGAGACCTTCGGCGAGACTGCCCACCAGCTCGGCTTCGAACTGCTCCCTGACCCGCAGGTTACATTGGACGGGCGCACCTACTATTCGGCCGCCAACGACTTCGGGCCGGACTCCGTCGATGGCTGGCTGGCCCGGCTCGTCGGCATCGAGCTCGGCGAGCCGGTCGAACAGGGCATCCTCGATGTCGAGGCACGCGAGCTGGTGCTGAACGGCGCGCGCGTTCCATTGACCAGGTTGGAGTTCGGTACCCTCCAGTACCTGCACGAGCGCCGGGGCCGGGCGGTGAGCCGCGATGAGCTGCTCGATGAGGTCTGGGGACACGGCTACGCGGGCGGGAGCAACGTCGTCGATGCCGTCATCAGAACGCTCCGCAAGAAGCTCGGCGAGCATTCGACTTCGATCGAAACCGTCTGGGGCGTCGGCTATCGCTACCGGGAACCGTAGCTCAGCGCCGGATCAGATGGTTAGCGCCTCGAATGCTCATCGACGTCTCCCCGGCAACGCCCCGATACGCACTTCGCGCGGTTGAATCTGTGTCGTATCGACCCGCCGACTCAGAGCATCGATAGATCTTCGCTGTCCCTCTACAGGTCGCGGCGGCCGAAGGTGAGGACGGCGGCGCCGAGCAGGGTCAGCGGGTAGAGCACCGACCAGATCACCATCGCGGTGGCTGGCGGGCTGTGGCCGACGATGGCGATGCCCTCGTGGTTGGCGCTCACCCCGGCCAGGTAGAGCGGCGAGAGGACGTAGTAGGAGGCGCCCCGCCAGATCGCGTCGCTGGGGACCAGCAGACTGACCGCCGTGCCGATGTTGAGCATCGCCTGGTTCGACAACGCGCCGCCGATGACTTCGATGATGCCGGCCAGCCAGGCTAGCCCGAAGAGGCTGAAGACCACCACGCCGTTGGCGAGCGTCGAGAGCACCGTGCTGCCGAACAGGCTGACGGTCAGCAGGACGATCGCCGCCAGCATCATCAGCAGCGTCGCCCGCACCGGATCGGGCACGGCGTAGTCGGAGATCAACCAGGCGGCCAGCAGCAGCGAGCCCGCCATCAAGCCCACGTAGAGACCGATCAACCCGGCGTAGGCCAGCCAGCGGCCGAGGATGAACTCGGCCCGCCGCAGCGGCCGGGCCAGGACGGCGTGGAGCGCGCCGGAGTCGATCTCGCTGGAGATCGCGCCGACCGAGAGGAAGAGCGCCAGGAAGCCGGCCAGGAAGTTGATCGCGTACAGGCCCATCACCGACATGATCGTGCCGAACATGGCCCGCGACTGCTCGTCGCTCAACGGGCCGGAGAGCTCGCTGCTGTTGTGGTAGATCAGCGCGAAGCCGAGCACGAACAACCCGAGGAAAGCCAGGCTCAGGATCGCTCCGGCCAGGATCAGTCGCCGGCTGATTGCCTCCTGGAGCGTGAAGCGCGCGACGGTCAGTGTGTTCATCCCTCGCCACCTTCGACCAGATCCATGAAGACCTCCTCCAGTGAGCGGTGCACCGGCACGAGCCCGTGCAGCCGGTGGCCGCGCCGCATCACCGTCTCGGCGACCAGCGGCGCGATCTCCGGGTCGTCGACCGCGAGCGTGACCGTCACACTTCCATTACCGGCCAGAGTCCGGCTCGCGCCGCCCGGTTCGATTCCGGCGTCGATGACTTCGACCGCCAGGACCTCAGCGTGGCGTTTCAGCGCCGCAAGCAGATCGTCATTGACCCGGTCGATCGTCACCCGTAGCTGGGAGGTCGCGCCGAGTAGCTCCCCCAGCCGTCCGCTGCGGACCACCCGGCCGCGGTCGATGATCGCGGCTCGGTCGCAGACCAGTTCGACCTCGCTGAGCAGGTGTGAGTTGAGGAAGACGGTGATGCCCTCATCGCGCAGCGAGCGGATCAGGTCGCGCACCTCGTGCCGCCCGACCGGGTCCAGCGCCGAGGTCGGCTCGTCGAGCAGCACCAGGTCCGGGCGGTGGAAGATCGCCTGTGCCAGCCCGATACGCTGGGTCATGCCTTTGGAGTAGGTGCGGATGCGCGCGTCGCCCCGGCCGGCCAGACCGACGCGGCGGATGACCTGAGGGATGCGCGCCCGCCGCTCCTCCTCCGAGAGGCCCGCCAGCCGCCCGTGGAACTCCAGCAACCCGGCGCCGGTCAGCCAATCGTGGAACCGAAAGTTCTCCGGCAGGTAGCCGACCCGCCGGCGCGCCGCCAGATCGCCGGCCGGCAGCCCGCAGATGCGCGCCTCGCCAGCCGTGGCGCGCACCAGCCCCAACAGGATCTTGACCGTCGTGGTCTTGCCGGCCCCATTGGGCCCCAGGAAGCCAAAGACCTCCCCCGGCTCGACGGTCAGCGTCAGGTCGTGCAGCACCGTCGTCCGGCCGTAGACCTTGCGCAGACCTCTCGTCTCGATCGCCGGGACAGTAGCCGGGGCGGCCACGCCGGCTGCCCGTGGTTCAGCGGAGAGATTCAGCGACATCCAGTAGTTCTCCTGCCTTCATCGTGCCGGCGACGCCGAAGATGCGCCCGTCGCGCTGCCAGATCGCCGCGCTGCCCAGGCCGGTGTTGTCGTCCAGCAGCAGACCCGGCTGGCCGGCGATCGTCGCGCGCTCCCAGTTGATCTCGGCGACCGGGAGCGGGAGCGGCAGCGTCGTCTGCCACTCGTCGATGTTCTCCAGTTGGCGCTCGGTCGCCGGCGAGAGCCCCGGCAGCTCCAGCAGGAACTCCTGAAGTTCGTCGAGCGTCGCGCCCTCAGCGCTCACCGCCAGCGTCCCGGCCTGCCCGATCGCCAGCCCGAAGCCAGACGGTGCTCCCGAACGATCCTCCCCGGCCCGGTACTGGAGCAGCACGGCCGGCGGGACCTCAACCACCAGCGCCACCCCGTCGAACCGCTCCGGCAGGTTGACGCCGTCGCGCCCGGTTGACTGGTAGTGGGCGCGTGCCCGCTCCAGGTCGAACGTGAAGCGCACCTGATGGGCTGGCAGCACCCGGATCGCCGTCGGCGATCCATCGACGACCTCCGGCAGCGTGGCCGGGTCCGGCTCAAGTACCGGGAACCCCACGAATCTGCTCGCCTCGGCCACGCTCTTGACCGGCCGTGGCTCCGGCGGCTCATCGAAGCCGTCGAGCCGCCCCAGGTTCGCCAGCTCCGCCAGCGTCGTCTCAATGTCCGCAATCTCGCCGGTGTCCAGCGCCGCGGCGGCAAACTGGTCGTTGCGAAAGTGGGACAGGAACCCCGACGCCGCGCTGCGCCCGCCCGGCGTCCCCAGAATGAGCGCCAGCGCCGCCGCCAGGCAACCCAGCGCGGGCCGCCAGTGCTGAAACGAGTTGGCTCGACCCATCGAACGCTACCCCCGCCGTCATCGTCTGGCCATCGAGACACAGTGGCCGGGATTGAGCCACCGATACCTTGCAGCATTATACATAGCAGCAATAGGTATAATTGGCGCGGGTTTGTGGGGGTTGGATAACGCGCCGGCCGGCGCGTGTTGCTGGAGACACCCGCCGGCTGTCACTCGGTTGACATCCGGATGTCACAGATTTGTGACATTCTGGGGTTAAACATAGTGAGGCAGCTCGCCACCGGGCGCCGCGAGGCGTAGCGCGACAGGGCGCATGGGGGATAACCCCACCATCGATTCTCCAGTGTCCTGCATGGCGGACCGGGAGCCGAGCGGCCAAGATAGGTATAGAGAAAGCGGGGGGCTGCGGTGGACAGGGAGGTTCACCGCACCGGCGAGGGGCCGGGATCCATGGCGGAGCCCACAGCGCCGACGACGCGGTCGGCACTTCCTCACCCGCGCCGCACTGGAGCGGTGCTCCCCGGACGTCACGAGCGATTACCGGAACAATTGGCAGCGCTCAGACGTTGTTAACCCGTAAGCGCGTAGACGCGCCTAGGCTAGGGGACGTCAGACGCGGCACATTCCGTGTGGAGGACGGAGCCGCGCTTCGACACTGTCGGGGCACCCAGAGGAGCAGGAACGGCCAAATCAACCGCGGATGTACCGGAGGGTACATGACGAAGGTCCGGGTTGAGCGGCATCCTGTACACAGCGCCAGAACGGCCTGGCGTAAGGGGCGACCCGGCAACCAAAGACCGAGTGACAAGGGCGTTGCTCGGATTCCATCGAGGGGAGATCGAGATGGTTGCGACAGCCATCCGCGATGCTGCGGTAGAGGGTGCGGCCGAGGCCGTGCCACGGACCCGGCGCCAGTCGGGGCTTTGGTTCACCGGGATCATTCTGGCGGTCTTGACGCTGGCGCTCACCATTGACGCGCTGATTCAGCCGATCGCCCCATTCGACCTCTCGGTGATGAACGCCATCCAATCCATCGACATCCCGGGCCTTTTGCCGGTGATGCACGCCTTCGAGAAGCTGACCAGCTCGGAAGGCGCAATCGGCATGTGGTTCGCCGTACTGGTCGCCTTCGCGCTGGCTCGCAAGTGGCTGCCGGCGTTGGCGATGCTGATGATGCCGGTCGGCGGGGTGATCAACGAGGGCCTGGGCGCCTTCATCGTCAAGCGCACCCGCCCGGATGGTGCCGAATACGATATCGCCCGCTGGGTCGGCGAGGAGGTCACGGCGCCCTCCTTCCCGAGCGGCCATGTCATGGGCGCGGTGATGCTCTACGGGCTGCTCTTCTTCCTGGCCGGGCGCATCGAGAACCGCCTGCTGCGCTACGCGATCCAGGGCGGTTCGGTGACGGTCATGGTCGTGACCGGCTTCGAGCGGATCTGGGAGGGCGCGCACTGGCCGTCCGACGTGCTGGCGGCCTACACGCTGGGCGGCCTGCTGCTGGTGGCGATCATCGCCGCCTACCAGCGGATCGAAACGGCCGTCGGCCACCTGCCCTTCATCAAGGCGGCCTACATCCCGCACGATGAGGAACGGACCCACGCGCACGCCCTGACGAGCACCGTGTTCTTCAATGACGACTCGGTCTCGAAGGTCTACGCCCCGGGCTTCGTCCCGCGCGCGATCTACTGGCTGGCCTTCCAGGCGGAGTTCCCGTACATCCGCAACCGGGCGGCGCTGGAAGCGGCCCGCGAGCGACGCAATCTGGCAGCCATGCTGACCGAGTACTGGTTCGGGGAATCCGCTGTCGCTCGGATCACCGGGATCGACGTGATCCACGGCAACCTGGCGCTGACCAGCGAGCGCGTCGACGGCGGCGAGCCGCGCGACCGCGGCGCCGCGAAGGCCTGGCTGAAGGACCTGCGCGAGCGCTTCGAGGAAGCTGGCCTGCCGACCTGGCAGATCGACCCGCGCCAGCCGCGGGCGGTGGACAACGTGCTCGAGACGGCCGACGGCCGCTACATGGTCGTCGACCTGGAGTCCGGGCTGGTCTCGCCGCTGGCATCGCTCAAGACCTGGTGGCGGGCGTTCCGGCGCGGCATGGTGCCGATCTACGACGACGTTTATTTCGATGTGACCCGCGCCTACGTGTCCGAGCATGCCCGCGAGATGCGCGCGGCGATGGGGCCTGAATGGTTCCAGGAACTGGAGCGCACACTGGAGCGCGCGCACCAGACGGCTGACGCCTGGCACAGCAGCGAGCCGCGCCTCTGGAGCCGCTTGCTCAAGGCGGCCTGGGCGGGCTTCTACGTCCGCAGCTGGCGCAGCCGGATCAACGCCCGCGTGGCCGGCGGTCAGCAGAAGGCCACCACCTGGCTGAACGAGGCGGTCGACAACTGGCACGCCGAGGGGCGCATCGACGCGGCCGAAGCGCGCCAGCTCCGCGAGGAGATCAGCTCCCCGGCGGTGCAGGCCGTCCTGCCGCACTTCGGAGCGCACTTCGTGATTTCAGTCATCCTGCGCTTCCCGTTCGGCAGCATCGCGCGCGTCGCCTGGAGTGCCTGGGGCCTGGGCGCGGCGACGGTCAAGCTGCTGGCGCGGCGGATCGACCGCCATGCCTGGAAGCAGGCCTGGGACGTGCATCACCCGATCGTGATCGCGCTGGCTGCGATCCCCGGCTTCGGCGCCTTCGCCTACCTGGCGACCCGGCCGGTGCGAGCCAACCGCCTGCTGATGCGGGTGACGATCGACGCGGTGATGAAGAAGATTCCGAAGGGCCTGTACGAGAAGTCGGGGCTGCGGAAGTGGATCGCCCGCCCGCAGCTCCAGCCGGCCTATGTCCCGGCGCGCCGGCCTGCTGGGCCGCGTGTGCCGCGCTATACGCCGTCGCTGCGGACCCAGGCTGTTGCCTACCGCGCGACGAGAACCGGCGCCGAGTTGAGCGATCTCGCCGCACCGGTGCCGCAGGCGAGCCATCGAGGCACGGAGTTCCCGGAACGGGCGCCCCCGTATGCCTGATCGCTCGCTGACGAGCTAGCTTCCAACTCTCCCCACTTCCCCCCGTTTCCCCATCTCCCCCACTCTCCCCCCATCCCCCCACGAGGAGCCGCTCCCCCGAGCGGCTCCTTCGTGTTAAGGGCGTCGCCACCCTGCTGGCTGGCACCGCTCTGCCTATACGTCGGATCGCATCGAGCGGGCTACCTGTTCAACCATCGCAGGGGTGGAGCTTGTCTCCACCCCTGCGATGGCGACGATATCTGGTTCCTATGGGCGATACTGCGCCATTCAACTTATCCGGGGACGATGCGGTAGACACCGCCGCTGAGGCCGTCGATGACGTAGACCTCGCCGGCCTCGTCCTCGCCGAAGGACGTGATCAGCATGTCGGTGTCCAGCAATTCCACGCTGTTCCAGACGCCCTCAGCGTCGCGCGCGGCGGCCCAGATGCGGCCGCTGCAGTAGTCGCCGTAGAGGTAGGCGCCCTGGAGCGCCGGGTAGGACGGGCCGCGGTAGGGGTAGCCGCCGATGATGACGCAGTTGCCGTCCGCGCGCGGGTAGGTGAGGATCGGGAACTCCAGGCCGGTCGTGTCGCAGGGCATGACGGCGGCTTCCCAGCACTCGTCGCCCTCGATGATCGGCCAGCCGAAGTTGAGCCCGGCCGCGTCGCCGCCCTCGACGAAGTTGACCCACTCCTTGCGGAACTCGCCTGGCCCGCCGATGTAGAGGTCGTTGGTCACGCGGTCGAAGGCGAAGCGCCAGGGGTTGCGCAGCCCGTAGGCCCAGATCTCCGGGCGGGCGCCCTCGACGCCCACGAACGGGTTGTCCGGCGGAATGCCGTAGGGCTCGCCGCCGTCGACGTCGATCCGCAGCAGCTTCCCAAAGAGGTTGTCCAACTCCTGCGCCACGACCTGGTCTGGGTCGACCGAGGTGCCGGTACCCATGCCGATGTACAGGTAGCCGTCACGCCCGAAGTGGAGCATCCCGCCGACGAAGTTGACGTCCGGCTGCGGGTAGCGCAACAGCACGTACTCGCTGCTGGGGTCGCCCTGCCCGTTCGGTCCCTCGGTGAAGCGCGAGATGACGTGCTCCTGGTTGAGGTCGGTGTAGTGGACGTAGAAGTAGCGGTTGTTCTCGAAGTCAGGATGGAACGCCAGCCCGAGCAGGCCCAGCTCGTGCTCCTGGGTGATCAGGTCGTACCAGAGCACGCGGTCGCTGATATCCAGGTAGAGGCTGCCGTCGAGCAGGCTGATGTAGCCGGTCTTCTCCAGCACGAAGGCGCGGCCGCTGCCGTCGCCCGCGTGAGTCACGAGCAGCGGCTGGTCGAACGCGGAGCCGGCCAGCTCGACGCCGATCGCCAGCGCGCCGAGATCTACCGGCGGCAGGTCCGGTGGCGCGGGCGTTGGCGTTGGCGCTTGTTCAGGGGGCGTGGGCGATGGCTCCGGCGCGGGATCGGTGGGCGAAGTCGGGGTCGGTTCGCCGCCCGGCTCGGTCGATTGTGGATCGCCCGTCTCCGGCTCGGTCGCGCCCGGTTGATCGGGCGTAGTCGGTTGCTGATCGTCGGTCG
>DATGQR010000615.1:0-6341 GCA_035304105.1 Thermomicrobiales bacterium
ACGCGTTCCCACAGCTCCTCTTCGTCATCCTGATCATGTCGGCGCTCGGGGCCGGTTTGCGCAATATCTTCATCGCCATCGGTATCACCGGCTGGGTCACGCTGGCGCGGCTCACGCGGGCCGAGTTCATGGCGATGCGCGAACGTGACTACGTATTGGCCGCGCGCGCCTCCGGCGTGGGCGGCTGGCGCATGATCACGCGCCACATGCTGCCGAACGCGTTGACGCCGATCATCGTGGCGCTGACGTTTGGCATCCCTCAAGCCATCTTCACCGAGGCTGGCCTCAGCTTCATCGGGGTGGGCATCAAGCCGCCGACGCCGAGCTGGGGGCAGATGGTCGGCGAATACTTCCCCTACCTCAATGCCTACTGGTTCCTGGCCGTCATCCCAGCCTGTGCGATCGGCTTGGTGATGTTCGCCTTCACATTCTTTGGGGATGGATTGCGCGATGCGCTCGACCCGCGTATGCGCCGTTAGTCGCGGGCGGGGCGCTGAGAACGCGCGCAGTAGATCGGAGGAGGTTCTGTAGCATCCGAGTACGCTCCCATAAACGTATATCAAGCACACAGAGGCGATGCGATCTCTCAGGCGTGTATGCAGACGCGCAAGTGCTGCATTCACCGGAGGGCGTACCTGGCGGGAGCGTACGCCACGGTGGGGGGATCGATCAACGATCGAGAGAGGAGTCTCAGATATGGGGGATAGGTCCAAGTGGTGGGAAGATGAAGAGCAAGCGCGTCGGTTCAGAGAGCGCTTTGCGGCCGTCAATCTCCCTCGCCGCGAACTGCTGAAGATCGTGAGCGGCGCCGGTGGCGCGCTTGCCGTCAGCGCGTTCCTGGCCGCCTGCGGCGACGACGATGACGACGACGATTCGACCGACGACGGTGACGACGGCGGAGCTCAGGAGCAGCCAACTCCGACCACGGCCGAAGCCGATGAGGATGAGGACGAAGCGACCGAGCCGGACGCCGAGGAGACCGAGAGCGGCGGCGAGGAAGGTGGCGAAGAGGACGGCGAGCTCGCGGAAGAGCAGGTGTTCCGCACCAACCTCGAGCGCGACCCGCTGCACTTCGACTACAACAAGGACCTCTATGCGGCCGGCGACGCGGCGGTGGTCGGCATGCTTGGCATGTTCGACGTCGATTACGCGGCCGTGCCCGACATCGCGGAGAGCTGGGAGGCGAACGAGGACTTCTCGGTCTGGACGTTCCACATTCGCGAGGGCACTGGCTGGAGCAACGGCGACCCGATCACGGCGCATGACTACGAGTGGTCGTGGAAGCGCCAGCTCGACCCGGCGACGGTTGCCTCGTATGCCAACTTCCTCTACGACATCAAGAACGCCGAGGCCTTCAACACCGGCCAGGACGGCGTGACGATCGACGACGTGGGCGTGCGCGCGGTCGACGACTACACGCTTGAGGTCGAGATGGAAGCGCCGGCCTCTTACTTCCCGATCGTCGCCACCTACGTGGCCGCCGCGCCGGCCCACCGCGCCAGCGTCGAGGCGCACGGCGACGACTGGACCGACCCGAACCTGGTCGATGAGGTGGTCTGCAGCGGCCCGTTCAAGCTCGTCCAGTGGGATCACGACCAGCTGGTGGTGCTGGAGAAGAACGAGCACTACTGGAACGCCGACAACATCACCCTGACCCGCATCGAACGCCCGATCATCTCCTCGGACGCTTCGCAGCTCGCGTATGAAAACGGGGAGATCGATTGGCACTGGCGCGGCCAGCTCGGCCAGCTCGAGCGCGTTCAGAACGACCCCACGCTCAGCAAGGAGATGCTGCCGTTCAACACCTTCGGCAGCTGGTACCTGGTGCCGGACCCGAATTTCGAGCCGTTCCATCTCAAGGAAGTGCGCTTGGCGATGGCCCACGCCATCGACCGCGAAACGATCTGCGAAGCGGTGCTGCGTGGCCTGGGCGAGCCGGCTTACACGCTGATGCCGCCTGGCACGCCGCACTACGACCCGAACACCTACGAGGAGTACACGGCATACGACCCCGAGCTGGCGATGTCGCTCCTGGAGGGCACGCCGTATGAAGGCGGCAAGAACTGGCCGGCCATCACCCTGACCCACCGCGAGGAAGGTGACGCGCCGAAGGCGGCCGCCGAGGCGATCATCAACATGCTCCGCGAGAACCTGGGCATGGACATCGAGCACGAGATCGGCGAGCCGGAAGTCACCTACGAGCGCATGTACAACCACGAGATTCAGCTCATGTGGGTGCGCTGGTACATCGACTATCCGGACGCCAACAACTACCTCTACCAGGTGTGGTACTCGAAGACGCCGACCGGTCACCGCCACTCGTTCGAGAGCGACGAGTTCGACGAATACGTGACCCAGGCGAAGTCGGTGGCCGAGGAAGAGCGCCTGCAGTGGTACCAGAAGGCCAACGAAGTGCTGGCGCGCGAGGCGGCCTGTATTCCGGTGTATTACATCTACGCCTACGGCCTGATGAAGCCGTATGTCACCAACCTGCCGCGTAACAGCAACGGCGAGTTCACGCCGGGTTGGAACGTGTTCATCCGCGACTACGATTACTACCAGATCCTCAAGCACTAGCCGTGGATCTGGCGACAGCAACAGCGCCGGTCTCCTGGCCGGCGCTGTTGTCGTGCCCGGCATACGCGACCAGGCGCGGCGCTGCCGCGGTGCGCAGGCATCCACTTCGATTGCTACATGCGTAAACTCTGTGGCATTGACGCTCTGAAATTATGCGTGCTATAGTCCCGCGCTAGCATGATGTGACGGTCGAATCTGAGACGCACTTCGTCGCTGGACGCAAGCTCCGCTGATATCTGCGGGCTGGCGATCGTTGCAAGAAGGCAACGGTACCAGCGACACCCGGTGCGAGCGCCCATCATTGCAGGGGCTGACTCGACTGGGTCATTCTTTTCTGTTTCGTCCGTTGCTGGGACCGAAGACAACCCACGCGGCGTCATGAGGGGGCGGGGTAACCCGCTGGCGCCGGGTGCTCGGAAGGAAGACAACTCGTGCTCAGCTTCGTCATCCGCAGGGTCCTGTGGTTTATCCCGACGATCCTGATGGTTTCGATTGTCACGTTTCTCCTGATCCACGCCACGCCTGGGAGCCCTTTCCAACCCGAGGGCGCCAACAACCTCCGCCCCGAAGACATCGAACGCATCGAGAAGCAATACGGACTCGATAAGCCGCTCCCCGTTCAATATGCCAATTACATCTGGAAGGCCATGCAGGGGGACTTCGGCGAGTCCTACCAGCGCCGCAGCCAGCAGGTCGGCGACATCATCTCGCGCACCTTCCCCACGTCATTCCACCTTGGCGTGATGGCGCTGACCTTCGCGGCGGTCGGCGGGGTCATTCTCGGGGTGCTCGCGGCAGTCAACCAGAACGGCCCGATGGACTACTTCAGCGTCACTCTGGCTGTGCTGTTCTATTCGGTGCCGAACTTTGTGCTGGCGATCTTGCTGATATTGGCGTTCGTCTTCTGGATACCCGGATGGACCGGACTGGACTTCTTCAACGTCGGCGGTTGGGAGTCACCTAGAGACTGGATCCTGCCGACGATCGCGCTGGGCGCCGGCCCGCTGGCGATCATCGCCCGCTATACGCGCTCCAGCATGATCGACGTCATCCGCTCGGACTACGTGCGCACGGCGCGCGCGAAAGGGCTGGCGGAGCGCAAGGTCATCGTCAAGCACGTCCTCAAAAATGCGTTGATCCCGGTCGTGACGCTGCTCGGCCCGCTACTGGCGGCGCTGGCGACCGGCTCGTTCTTCGTCGAGCAGGTCTTTGCGATCCCGGGTATGGGCAAGTTCTTCATCGAGAGCATGCGCGCCAAGGATCAGCCGATGATCCTGGCGGTGGTCCTGCTCTACGGCGTCTTCCTGGCCATCATGAACCTGTTGGTGGACCTTGCCTACGGCGCGATCGATCCGCGCATCCGGTTGAACTAATCGAAATTTCTGGGGGAGTCGAGGGGTAGTCGAGTATGGCAACGAGCGAGCGCAACGAGCAGGTCAGCCAGGCGCAGCTGCTGGCCGAAGCGGCCGAGGCAGCGCCGTCCCGGCAGGCCAGCCTGTGGGGCGACGCCTGGCGGCGGCTGATCCGCAACCGGCTGGCCGTCATTGGGATGGTCATCGTCGTGATGCTGGTCCTGCTGGCCGTTTTCGCGCCGCTGCTGGCGCCATATGGTGAGGGCGAGGTCATTCACGAGAGCCTCGTGCTGGCCAAGCCGTCGTGGTACTTCCCGATGGGCGTCGACCAGAATGGGCGCGACGTCTTCAGCCGCATGCTGTATGGCGCGCGCGTCTCGCTGCTGGTTGGCGTGGTCGCGCAGTTGATCGTGCTGGCGATCGCCTTGCCGGTCGGCTCGGTGGCCGGCTACTTCGGTGGCCGCGTCGACAACTACCTGATGCGTGCCGTGGACGTCGTCTATGCGATTCCCCAGTTGCTGCTGGTGCTGCTGATCGTCAACCTTCGCGGCCCCGGCATCGCCAACATCTTCCTGGCGATCGGCCTGACCGGCTGGGTAACGATGGCGCGCTTAATCCGCGGCCAGATGCTCATGATCCGCGAGCAGGAGTACGTGAAAGCGTCGCGCGTCGCCGGCGCTGGGCCGCTATACATCATCGTGCGGCATATGCTGCCGAACAGCATGACGCCGATCATCGTGGCGCTGACCTTCGGCATCCCGGTCGCAATCTTCATCGAGGCGGCGCTCTCGTTCGTCGGCGTGGGCATCCGCCCGCCGCAGGCGAGTTGGGGGCAGATGGTCGGCATCGGCCAGCAGTACATCCGTTCCGTCCAGCACTTGATGCTCTTCCCGAGCCTCGCGATCGCCCTGACGATGCTGGCGTTCACGTTCCTGGGCGACGGCTTGCGGGATGCACTTGACGTGCGCTTGAACGACTAGTTCGGAGGGCGTTCGAGGCGCCGCCATCGACCGCGCGGCGATTCACGACAACGCAGTGAGCACAGTTCGGCGTCGAGCGCCCCAGGCGGGAGACGCGGAAGGGGAGACGTGTGGCCCGGAAGGTACTTGAAGTCAAGAATCTGAAGACGCAGTTCTTCACTCGCGCCGGCATCGTCTACGCCGTCGACGGCGTCTCGATGTACATCAACGAGGGGGAGACGCTGGGCATCGTCGGCGAGTCCGGTTGCGGCAAGAGCGTGACGGCCACGTCGATCATGCGCCTGATCCCCAGCCCGCCGGGCAAGATCGTCGAGGGCGAGATCCTGCTTGACCGCGGCAATGGCCCGGAGAACCTGCTCGACTTCAGCGAGCGCGAGATGCGCTCGGTGCGCGGCAACGCGATCGCTATGATCTTCCAGGACCCGATGACCTCGCTCAACCCGGTCTACACGATCGGCGATCAGCTCACCGAGCCGCTGATCTTGCACCTGGGAATGAGCAAGCGCGAGGCGGAAGAGCGGGCCATCGACCTGCTCAAGCGCGTCGGCATCCCCGGCGCCGAAGAGCGCATTCATGCCTACCCGCACCAGTTCTCGGGCGGCATGCGCCAGCGCGTGATGATCGCCATGGCGCTCTCCTGCAACCCGCAGCTGCTGATCGCCGACGAGCCGACCACGGCGCTGGACGTGACGATTCAGGCGCAGATTCTCGACCTGATGCTGCAGCTCAACCGCGAAGTGGGGACGGCGATCATGCTAATCACCCACGATCTGGGCGTGGTCGCCGAGGTGTGCGAGCGCGTCAACGTGATGTACGCCGGGCAGATCGTGGAAACTGGCGCGGCCGAGCGCATCTTCGCCGAGCCGCAGCACCCGTATACCATCGGCCTGCTCAACTCGGTGCCCCAGCTAGGTGAGAACGTCAAGCGCGAGCTGGTGCCGATTCCCGGCTTGCCGCCGGACCTGCTGGAGCCGCCGATTGGCTGCCGCTTCCGGCCGCGCTGCCGCTTCCGTCAGGAGAAGTGCGAGGAATCACCGCCGCTCGCGGAGGTCGCGCCGGGTCAGATGGCGCGCTGCTGGTTCCCGCAAGGGGCTCATGCTACGGCTCCAGTGTCCGAATATAACGATTAACCAGCTATGCAGGTGGAGATGTTTGGTTCGTCATGACGGCAGAGAACAGTAAGCTGGAACCGCAGACGGCGGAGATGACCGCCCCCGGGGCCAGTGAGGACTATATTCTCGAAGTACGCAACCTCAAGAAGCACTTCGAAGTCGGGGGTGGCCTGCTGGGTCGCAACAAGCAAGTGATCCGCGCGGTCGACGATGTGAGCTTCTCGATCCGGCGCGGCGAGACGTTCGGGCTGGTCGGCGAATCCGGGTGCGGCAAAACGACGCTCGGCCAGACGATCATCCGGCTCTACGACCCGACCGAC
>DATGQR010000616.1:0-4901 GCA_035304105.1 Thermomicrobiales bacterium
GAAGTCCGCCCAACCCTGCGGTTCCTGCTGATCGGGCTCCAGGCTTTCCTTGTGATAGGCCAGCAATGTGGCGTAGAGGCTCACGCCAACGCCATGCGTCAGCACCAGCGCAGGGTGCAGATCACCATCGTTGACGACCGAGTAGTCGATCTCGGCGATCGTCCCGCGATTGGCGAGCGGCAGCACCATCTCGGCCGGCACGTCACAGATGCTCCACTCGACGTCGCCGGAATCAACCTGCTGCTGGAGGAGCTCGATGTCGGTGCGGGTGGTGCGTATCGTCGCGCCGGTCAGGCGCTGGAACGGCTCGAAGATCGCTTCGACCTGCGCCGTCAGGTAATCACTGCCCTCGTCACCGGGAGTCGCGATGACGAGCGTGCGGTCGGCCCAGCGCTGCTCATCTCCATAGCCGGGAACGTTGGTGACGATAGGAGTCTCATCCGCTTCCGGGTCGACAGTTGGGACTTCCCCGCCCGAATCGCGCTCGCAAGCCGCGGCCGCCAGTGCAATCCCCGCCCCGGCAACGGCTTGCAGGAAGTGCCGCCGCGATAGCCTCCGTGCCATCCAGCCCCTCACTCAGCGTGTATGCCGGCGGTTACGTTGCCGGCTCCGAGGAGGCCCGGCGCTCGTCGTCGTCCTCCTCTGAACTCTCGCCCCCGATAATGCGCTCACGAATCATGTCAAGCGTCTGTGCGACGCGGCTGCCGACCGCTCCAGCTTCGCGCCCCAGCGCCTCCCGCCAGTAGGTGTTCATCTGGCCCATCCGGCGGAACTTGCGGTAGCGCGACTCGACCAGGCGCTTGCCGTCCACGCCCTCCAATGCGCCGAGCGCCCAGAGTATCCCATCGCGCACCTGTGCGGCCGCGAAGTCGGGGTCGATATGCGCGCCGCCCTCCGGCTCGGCCACGAGCCGGTCGGCTACGCCGAGGCTGACGCAATCGCGCGCCGTGAGCTTGAGGGCTTCGGCCACCTCCGGAGCGCGTGATGGGTCGCGGAACAGGATGGCCGCCGCGCCCTCCGGCGCGATCACCGAGTAGATGGCGTGCTCCAGCATCAGAATGCGGTCGCCCACGCCCAGCGCCAGCGCGCCCCCGCTGCCGCCCTCGCCGATGATCACCGAGACCACCGGCACGCGCAGCACGCTCATCCTCGCCAGGCACTCGCTCAGCGCGGACGCCAGGCCGCGTTCTTCCGACTCGATGCCGAGGTAAGCACCCGGCGTGTCGATGAAGGTGACGAGCGGACAGCCGAAGCGCTCCGCGAGCCCCATTGCTCGCAGCGCCTTGCGGTAGCCCTCTGGCAGAGCCTGGCCGCCGCGCCGGATCGGGTCGCCGTGGCCGCGCTCGAGCCCGACGATCACCACGCCGCGGCCGCCGATCTCGCCCAGACCAGCGATCACGGCCGGGTCGTCGCCGTAAGCACGATCGCCATGCAGTTCGACGAATTGCGGCGAGATGCGGCGGATGTAGTCCTGGGTCGTCGGGCGGTCCTCCCGCCGAGCGAGCTGGACGATATCCCAGGCGTCCTCGGGATCGTAGGCCCTGGCGTCGACGTGCGGCTCCGGCACCTTTGGGACCGGGCGATCTGCCCGGTCGATTACGCGCAGGATCATCGAGAGCGTATCGCGCAGCCGGATCCGGCTGACGATCGCGTCGAGGAAGCCGTGCTCCATCAGGAACTCGGGCGTATGCGAGCGGATCGCTTCGGCGTCGCTCTCCTCGGGCATCGTCCCGGCGATAACGCGCGGGCCAGCAAAGCCGATCAGCGCGCCCGGCTCGGCCAGGATAATGTCGCCCTGCGATGCGTAGGAGGCGTACATGCCGCCGGTCGTCGGGTCGGTCAGAATCGAGATGTAGGGCACACGTCGCTCATGCGCGCGCCGGGCGGCCGCCGCCGTCTTCGCCATCTGGACCAGACTGAGCATGCCCTCCTGCATGCGCGCGCCACCGCTGGCCACGATGGTGATGATTGGTAACTTGCGGTCGATCGCTTCTTCGAACGCCAGCGCGATCTTCTCACCGGCGACCGAGCCCATGCTGCCGCCGAGGAACCCGAAGTCGACTACGGCGAGGATGAACTCATGGCCGCGGATGCGCCCCCGGCCGGTCAGCACGGCCTCCTTCAGCCCGGTGCGCTCGCGCGCCTGTGCGACTCGCTCGCGGTAGGGACGCGAGTCGGTGAACTCCAGAGGATCCACCGAGACGAGGTCCGCGTGGAACTCATCGAACGAGCCCTCATCGAGTAGCATCTTGACGCGTTCCCAGGCGCCGATGCGCCCGTGGTAGCCGCAGTTCGCGCAGACGCGGTACTGGCTCCATTGCCGGTCGGCGGAGAGATCGGCGCCGCATTGCTTGCAGACTGCGCCTTCGAAACCCGTCTCCGCCGGTTCGGGGTTGGTCGTCGTGCTCATGAAAGCCCCTTCGAAGCTTGGGCGAAACCGGGCCAAAATGGACTGGTCCGCGGCCCGGTTCGGTTACTCCGAGTATACGCAACCCCAGGGCCCCGGCCGCGCCGAACTCATGCCTTGCATGGCACGGATCCGGCGCGGTGACCCGGCAACGTCCGGCGTCTCACGATGCCACTGAAGCAGCCTCGATCAACACGCCTTCCTCCGGCGCCAGGCGGAAATCACGGAGCGGCGAGAACAGCACGAAAAGGAATGCGACCATGAACCCGACGCTGGCCACGACCAGCGTGAGTGGGACGCCGATTAGCTCGCCGAGCAAGCCACCGGTGATCGCACCGAGCGGCGTCAGGCCGCGCCCGAAGAACTGGAACACTGAAACAACCCGGCCCAAATAGCGGTCCTCGACCGACGATTGGCGGATCGAATGGTCGTTGACCTGCGAGATGACGTGCGCCATCCACTGCGCGAATTCCGAGACCAGCACCATCGGCAGAGCGATTGCCGGCACGAAGACTGCCAGCGGCAACGTGATCCCGAACACGCCGAAGGCGAGCTGCGCGCCGATAATGGCGCGCCCTTCGCCGAAACGGCCAGACAGCCGCCCGGCGATCGCAGCGCCGAGCAGCGCCCCGACCCCGCCCAGCGCGAGGACTAGTCCGACTGCCGTCGCGCCCAGCCCCAGATCCTCGGCCATGAAGAGCACATAGACGGCGAAGAAGATGCCCGCCGAGTACGTCACCACGATGCGCGAGAGCACCAGTCCCCGCAAGAGGTCATGGCGAAAGGTCAACCGTAGTCCGGAGGCGATCTCACTCCAGATCTTCATGCCATTCCGGGCCGGCTCGGCGGGGGCCTCTTGCGCCTTGACGCGCACCAGGAATGCTCCCGAAGCAAAGTAGCTGATCGCATCGATGAGTATCGTCAGCGGCGCCCCGATCAGGCCCACGAGCGCGCCGCCGATGCCCGGTCCGGCGACCTGAGCGACCGACGCGCTGACCTGGAGCTTGCTGTTGGCTTCGACGAGGTTCCGGCGCCGCACGACGGTCGGCACGTACGCCGCCCAGGCGATGTCGAAGATCACCGTCAGGCAGCCGGTCAGCAAGGCGACGAGATAGAGCATCTCGATCCGCAGCACGTCTAGCAGCCAGGCAATGGGAATGATCAGCATCAGCAGACCGCGCAGAATGTCGGCCGCGATCATCAGCGGGCGACGCCGCAGCCGGTCCACCCACACCCCCACGAACAGGCCGATCAACAGGAACGGCGCCGTCCCGGCCGCGGTCAGGAAGCCCATCTGCGACGGAGCCGCGTCGAGCACGTAGATGGCGAGCAACGGCAAGGCCACCAGCGACACTTGCGCGCCAGCCTGCGATATCGACTCCGCGATCCAGAAGTTGAGGAAGTCGCGGTTTTGCCAGAGCGAGCGGTTTGGCGCGACGTCTGCGCCCGGCTCGCCCGCGGAGAATTCAGTTGTCATTGACTATTTCTCCCGATCATGCGTCGGGAGGTATCGCGTGGTGAGGCGATCTACCTCCCGCTACCCGTTACGCCCTTGTCGTCGGATAGCGGGCGATTCGATCATGCTTGGGTCTGAACCTGCCGTCCAGCTATGTACTTGAAGCATCGGCGTTTCCGTGCCCTCGCATCAACGCGCCTCAAAGCGGACGCTGAAGCATATCACAGCGCCTCTGGCGCTCCGCTACCTCAGCATGGGGTCGCCGCGTCGCTCGCGGCTGCGGGGATCGAAGGCGTCGCGCAGGCCATCGCCGAGCAACGTGCAGGCCAGCACGGTCAGGAACAGGATGGTTCCGGGCGCGACCGCCATCCACCAGGCGCGGCTCAACAGTCGCTGGCCACCGCGCAGCATGTTCCCCCAGGTTGGAGTCTGCGCGTCGACGCTCGCGCCGAGAAACGAGAGCGATGCTTCGGCCAGGATCGCGTAGGCCGCGATGAAGGTCGCCTGGACGATCAACGGCGAGATCGCATTGGCGAAGACGTAGCGGGTCAGGATGTGGCGATCACGCAGCCCCATTGCGCGGGCAGCCTCGACGTAGGGCAGTTCGCGGATGACCAGCGTCATCCCGCGCATCATGCGCGCCACGACCGGCACGTAGACGGCCGTCAACGCCAACACCACGCTGCTCTGTCGCGCCCCGAGCGAGATCACGATCGCGATCGCCAGCAGCACGCCCGGAAACGCCATGACGCCGTCCATCAGCCGCATAATCGGCGCGTCGAGGCGCGGATAGAAGCCGGCGATCAGCCCCAGCGCGCTACCGAGCACCGCGCTGGCGACCGTCACCGTCGCGCCGATGAGCAGCGACACCCGGCCACCATAGATCAAGCGCGACAGCTGATCGCGCCCCAGGTCGTCGGTGCCGAGCGGGTACTTCAGCGACGGCCCCAGCAGGCGGTCGACCGGATTGATGTAGGTCGGATCGCTCGGCGCGATCAACGGCGCGGCGACCGAGACGACCGTGACGAGCGCCAGGAA
>DATGQR010000617.1:0-22950 GCA_035304105.1 Thermomicrobiales bacterium
CGGAAGCGGTCCCGTACTGCTCGCGCCGGACGGCGGGACGCTCCTGCAACTGGAGGCCGAACGGTCGCTCGTCGCGGCGTCGACCGTCGATGGCAGCGAGCGCTGGCGGGTCAATCTCAGCGTGCCGGACGAGCAGTCTGACGCCGCCGTCCTGGACCTGGCCGCGGTCGGGGATCGCGTCTACGCGGCGCTCTACAACCCGGGAGCGGGGCAGCTATCGATCGTGGTCATCCAGGTTTCGGACGGATCGTACCGCGATACCTGGCAGTTCGACCTCGGCGCGGTGGCCCGGGCGGATGTCGAGGTGGACCTGCTCGGCACGCTCGCGCCGCTGGAGCCGGCTCTGACGGTGCTGGCGCGCGGCGAGGGCTGGATGAAGGTGCTGCAGCTCGATCTGCCCAGCGGCGTTGCCCGCATCGACAGCCCGCCGCTCCTGGAAGATGCGCTGCCGCCCGGCCGCGCGCTGCTCTCGCCGGACGGCCGGGCCCTCCTGGCGATCCCTGCCAACGGGCCGGACATCGAGCCGTCGATCCCCTTCCTGCTGCCGGACACGCTGGTGGTCGGCCAGATCGCGCTGCCGTTCGCTCGCCCGCCGGCAGCCGGCATGGAGCTGGTCGAGTACATCCCTTCCCACGATGGGCGGTGGCTCTACGCCATCGCTCCGTACGCCGGCCGGGTCGCCGTCGTCGACCTGACGACCCGGCAGCTGGAGCGCGTCATCGACCTGGACGGCCTTGCCACCCCGCGGAGCATCCCCGCGGCGTTCGAGCCCGAGGTGGTCGCCGAGCTGTACGCCGGGAATGTGGCCGCGTTCTCGCTCGACGGCCGTCGCCTCTACGCGCTCGGCCCGCTGGCGCCCGCGCCAGGCGGCGGTTGGGCGCCGGTTGTCTGGACGATCGACACGGCGACCTGGACCGTGATTGACGAGCGGCTGCCCGACGACCAGGGCCGGGTTGCCTCGGTCCACGCCAGCGCGGGCGAGGCCGTCTACCTGGGCATCGTCACGCCGGATGGCGCGACTCAGCTCGTCGCGCTCGATGGGGCCGGGCCGTCAAGTGTGTCCGATTCTCACGCTCAGGTGGTGCTCGGCACGCTGGACGATCTGTACCGCGCTGTCTATGGCCGCAGCCCGGCCGTGGCCGGCGAAATCCCGCGCGACACCTACGAGTTCACCACGATTCCATTTATCGATGTCGAGATCGACCCGCCGAGCGCCCCGAGCGGTTGGGAGTTCCAGGTGCGGGTGGTTCTGCGCGATCCCGTCACCGGTAGGCCACTCGACGGGGTGATCCCTGGCCTGCGCGGCGCAGACCCAGCGGCGATCACGACGACCTTCCGCAACGGCGATGAGCGCCGGGCCGCCGTGCTTGGCCCGGCGGGCGCCGGGACCTATGCCGGCCAGATCGTGCTGGACCGCCCGGGCGCCTGGGATCTGGCGCTGACTGCCGGCGATCCCGCCGGGGGCGGCTGGAGCGTGGCGCGCGCCGCGGTGGCGGAGGTCGTCGACATCGTCACCGACAGCGCCGGGCGGGAGTACGTGTTGGTCGTCACGACGTTACCGGCGCCGCCCGTGGCCGGCGCGCCAGTCGAGCTGACGGTGACCTTCGAGCACATCAATTCCGGCCTGGTCCTGCCCAACAGCGAGATACCTTCGAGCGAGGAGCTGGAACGCGCCCTGCCGGCGACGCTGGCCCTGGAGATGCCCGACGGCGAGGTGATCGCGCTCGAGCGTGCCGGCAGCATCCACTACGTCGCCCAGGCCCGATTCCCGAGCCCCGGCGTCTACTTCCCGACGGTCCGTTATACGGGCGAACGCGGTCAGGAGGTCAGCGTCACCGTCCGCGTCGAGGTCGCCCCGCCTCCCGGCTAGCATCTCGTAGCTGCCGCGCTTCCCGCCAGGCCTCGGGGCTTTCGGGAAGCTAGCGGCGGCCTACTCCATGACCCGGTCATAGACCAGGACCTGCTGCTCGTTCGGCGCGGCGATGTAGAGGCGGCCGGTGGAGTCGACCGCGATGTCGGGCAGGGTGGTGAAGGGGATGCTCAACAGGCCCAGCCGCTCGACGTCGCCATCGGCGTCCAGCCGCAGCAGCTGGTACTCGAACTGCGGACCGCTGCGGACGTTGACTGCCGCGACCAGCAGCCCGTCCTCGCCGTCCGGCGCGACGGCGAAGCCGGTGCGGTTCTCGTTGCCCTCGCCGCGGCTGAGGTCGGCCATCTCGCCGAGGTACTGGCCGTCGGGTGAATAGACGCGCACCGGCGAATTGCCGGCGCCCAGTTCCACGGTGTAGATCGCCGCGGGCGTCACGGCGACATCCTGGATCGCGCTGTCGCCGAAGGGCTCGAACAGCGCGCCCAGATCCTCGCCCTCGGGCGAGAAGACGCGCAGGCGGTCCTGCCGGGCGACATCGACGACGAAGACGCGGTCCTCGCTGGCGGCCACGAGGATCGCGGCGTTGCCGTCCTCAGCTTCGCCGGCCCGCGCCCAGTCCTCGGTCACGACTTCACCATCCGGCCTGAGCCGGGTGATCCGCCCGGTGAACTCGTCCAGGACGTAGACATATCCCGCGCCGTCGACCGCGAGTCGCATCCGCATGCGGGTGAAGCCAGTCGTCAGCGCTTCTTCGCCAGCGTCCGGCAGGTGGTAGGTCTGCGCCAGCGCGCCGTCGGCGGCGTAGGCGTTCACCTGGCCGCGCAACGGGTCGGCGACGTAGAGCAGGCCATCCGGGCCGATCGCGATCTCATCCAGCCCGGCCAGCAGCCCGGTGTCGTCAGCCGAGCGGATCTCCCCAGCGACCTCCCCGTCCGGCTGGTAGATGTGGACGCGCTGGCGCGCCGGGTCGGCCAGCAGGATGCGGCCCTGGCCGTCGACCGCGATGCCGGGCGCGATCAGGCCGTTGATCGGCGCCAGCCCGGACGCGCCCTCCGGCTCCCAGGTGCCAGCGGTCGTCGCGATCTGCGGAGACGCCTCACCGCCGTCGTCGATGTGCAGGACCGCCAACTCGCCGCGTGAGTCGACGGCGATGCTGGCCGCGGCGCGCGGCTCGTCTCCGGGCGGCGCGTCCGGACCTGCGAACTCGCTGGGCTGGCCATCCCGGTCGAAGGCCAGCAGGCCGCTCTGTCCATCGTCGCCCTGGTAGGCCACCACGATGCGTTCCCCAACCTCGGCGATGTCGCTCACCCAGACGTTCTGGCCGCCCATCATGTCGAGCGGCAGCCCCCAGGTTTCCAGCTCGCCACCGCGCGCGTCGTAGCGTCGGATCTGGCGGCTGCGTTGGTCGGCGACGTAGACCGTGCCGTCGCTGTCGACGGCGATCGCCGTCGGCACGCTGGAGCTGATTTGCCCGCCGCTGCCGCCGACGCTCCAGGCGCGCTCGCTCTGCCCCCGGTCATCGAGCAGGTGTACTTCCGATTCGCCGAGCTGGAGGACGTAGAGCTGCCCGTCCGGCCCGAACGCCAGCCCGCTCGGGAAGATCAGCCGCTGGCTCATCCCGCCGTCGCCCCAGGTCAGGTCGAGCCGGCCGTCGGCGGTGAAGGCCAGGACCCGGTTCAGCCCGATATCGGCCACGAAGATGCGCCCGTCCTCCGCCACGGCCACGTCGACCGGCGTGGTCGGCACCAGCGGCCCGCCGATCGTGTGGCTGAAGTGGTAGCCCTCGATCGCGTAGGGCACGCCGTCGCCATGAACCGGTCCCCCGGCGTTGCCGTCGCGGCGCGCGCCCAGCACCGCGAACGCGCCGGCCGCGAACAGCCCCAGCAGCAGCAGTGCCGCGAATCCGATGATCGTCTGGTGTCGCATTCCGGAGCCCCGCGTTCCTTCCCTGTCCCGCGCTATCCTTGCAGAAATGCCATGCTCTGGCGAGGGTATGGACCGAACCGGGTAGTCCCGCGAACCGCGCGCCAGCGTGACCACAGCACGTCTGGCTGGCTTCTGATCGATGGCCGTACCCCGGAGGCGCGGCCTGTGACTGCTTGGCATCGCCAGGCCAGGTACGTACACTTGGGCAGTCCTCAGTCTTTACGCCGATGTGCATCCGGCAAGGGTTTCAAAGGACACCGTGTCAAGACGCGAACCACGCCGTCCGGTTCCATTCTCGACCCGCTCGCGCGATCTGCCGTCCAGCGCGACCGGCCGCAGTGTTGGCCCGCGGCCACGCGCGCGCCGCAGGGAGTGGTCGGGTAGCTCGCGCTGGTCGCCCTACGGCCGCCGGGAGCGGGTCTGGCCGAAGATCCTGCTGGTCGGCCTGATTCTGGTCATCATCATCGGCGGCTCGATCTTCGTGGCCGGCGCGCTGGGCGACGACGATGATGACGACGGCGACCAGGCGGTCGTTGTCGAGACGGCGACGGAGGAAACCGGCGCCGCTGTCCCCAGTGAGACTGAGGCCGAGAATGATGGGCTGCCGGCCGCGCCGCCCCCGCCGGGCGAGCCGACTGCCACGGCGGAGCCGACCCCGACGCCCACGCCGATCCCGCCCGGTCTGCTCTCCGCGCCCAAGCGCGCCGCCGAGGTCTACGTCGAGGCCTGGTCCCACGGCGCCTACAACCAGATGTACGACCTGATCACGAAAGCCGCCCAGGAACAGATCAGCCGGGAGGATTTCGTCGCCCGCTACGAGGCCATCGCGGTCGAAGCCGGGATCATCTCGATCGACGCCAAAGTCGTTTCCGGGCAGGACGACGACCGCATCTTCCCGATCAAGGTGGACTTCGAGTCCTCGCGCATCGGCAAGTTCACCGATGAGAACCAGATCCCGATCAGCCGCGAGGAGGGCGAGTACCGCGTGGACTGGAGCCCGTCGCTGATCTTCGCCGGGCTGGGTGACGGCTACGTCGAGTGGACCAGCGAGAAGCCCGAGCGCGGGCGCATCCTCGACCGCAAGGGCCGGCCGCTGGCCGAGACCGGCATCATCAGCCGCGTCGGCATCATCCCTGGACAGATCGCCAACGAGGAGGAGATGCTGAACCAGCTCACCGGTCTGCTGGAGATGGATCGCGAGACGATCCAGGCGCGCTACCAGAGCGGCGAGCCGAACTGGTTCATGCCGGTCAAGGACTACCCGGCGAACATGGACCAGGGACTCAAAGACCAGCTCAGCGCGATTCCCGGCGTCGTCATCCAGAGCTGGCCGGCGCGCGTCTACCCCGCCGGCTCGGCGGCCGCGCACATCACCGGATACCTCAGCGAGATCACGGCCGAGGAGCTGCCCGAGCTATCCAAGCGCGGCTATGAGGCCGGCGACATGATCGGCCGCGGCGGCGTCGAAGCCTTCGCCGAGGAATGGCTGGCCGGCAAGCGCGGCGGCACGCTCGCGCTGATGCAGCGCGACGGCACGCCGATCCGCGTGCTCGGCGAGATTGAGCCAGAGCCGGCCCGGGACGTCGTCCTGACGATCGACCTCGACCTGCAGATCGCCACCGATGACGCGATCGGCGACGATCACGGCGCGGCGGTCGTGATGGATCCCTGGACCGGCCAGGTGCTGGCGCTGGCCAGCCGCCCGACCTTCGACCCCAACCAGTTCATCCTGGGCCTGAGCGGCGAGGAGTGGGAGCGCCTTAATGACCCGAACGAGCGCCCGCTGGTCAATCGCGCCACTGCCCAGGTCTACCCGACCGGCTCGACCTTCAAGGTCATCAGCGCCGCGGCCGGGATCGTCCACCTGGGCTACACGGCCGACACCTGGTTCAACTGCCCCGGCACTTTCTCGATTGAGGGCCAGACCTGGGCCGACTGGGTGCCGGGCGGCCAGGGCGAGATGAATCTGCACACGGCCATCTACCGCTCCTGCAACACCGTCTTCTACCAGATCGGCCAGGCGCTCGATGACCAGGACGAGATGCTGCTGCCGAACATGGCGCGCGCCTTCGGCTTCGGCGCGCCGACCGGCATCGACGCGCTCTACGAGGTGCCCGGCATCGTGCCCGATCCGCAATGGAAGCAGGAGAACATGGGCGATGCCTGGGCGACCGGCGACGCGGTCAACTTCGCCATCGGTCAGGGCTTCTTCGCGGCCACCCCGCTGCAGCTGACCAACGCCTATGCCGCGATCACCAACGGCGGCACGCTCTACAAGCCGTACCTGATCATGGACGTGGTCGATCAGCAGGGCAATGTCGTCTACAAGGGTGAGCCGACCGAGATCGGCAAGATCCCGCTCAACGCCGACCAGCTGAAGATCCTCACCGACGCGATGTACGACGTCGTCCACGCCCCCAACGGCACGGCGGTGGCCGCATTCTCCGGCGCGCCCTACTCCGTCTCCGGCAAGACCGGCACGGCCGAAACCGGCCGCGAGGGCGTCCAGGACCACGGCTCGTTCGGCTCCTTCGCGCCCAGCGACAACCCGCGCGTCACCGTCGCCGCTCTGGTCGAGCAAGGCGTCGCCGGCTCCCAATCCGCCGCCCCCGTCGCCCGCCGCATCTACGACAAGTACTTCGAGCTGTACCCGCAGTAGGGAGCAGGCCGGCGGCAGGCAGGCCGTCGTCACATGGGATCGCGACTTCGTCGCGTCCCGCGTTGATGCGGAATCGAATGTGGGTTGCGTCGGCTCCCAGCGCCGACGAACGCTAGTCACGCGGCGGTGCTATCCCACTCCGCCGAAACGACAGTTTGAAGTTCGACCATCCCGCCGCGCATCCGCAGGGGCGGCCCGAACAGGCTTACCGCTTGCCCTTCGCTGGTGGCGAGATCAGCCCGCCAACTCAAGCACGAAGCAGCCCCAGTCTGGTCCCATCGTGGCAACTAGCATCCAGGTGCCACCCGATGGTAGGTCGAGTCCGCTGGGTTAGATGAGCATGGGCCACCGCCGGAGTGTTGAGCGCAAGCGCGCCATCAGCTTTCGGCGTTGGTTGCCGGATGGCCCTCACCCCCCAACCCGCGACCCGCTTCGTGGGTACTCCGCCCACTCGCTGCGCGGAGGGAGAGGGGGAGGAAGACTATCATGAGCTTGATCGCTAGCTCTGACGCTCCATCAGGGCACCCCTGTCCCGGGTACCCTCTGGGTGCTTGAGTGGGGTGCCCTCTGGGCCACGGTCGGGGGTGAGGGCCGTCCGGCCTTACCTGCTAACCGCTTCCCGATTACCGACAACCACTTCCCGCGCCCGCCGGATCTGCTCCGCGTGCTCCTCGCAGTGCTCGGCGTAGACGCGGAGCCAGTCGTGGGCGGTGTAGGGGCCGGATTCGGTGTGGGTGCCGGCGGATTGCCAGTCTTCGTCGCTCATGCGGTCGAGCAGTTCGGCGCTGGTGGCGCGGGCGGCCTGGAGGGCGAGCAGCGAGTTCTCGATCGGTCGGTCGTAGTGCAGGCGGCGGGCGTACTCCTCCTGGTCGTAGCCTTGAATCTGCGGTGAGTCCTCGATGATCAGCTTGCGGATGCGGATGGCCGAGTTCATCTCGCTGTCGGCCAGGTGGTGGATGACCTCGCGGGGACTCCACTCACCGGGCGCCTCGCGGGCGTCCCACTCGGCGTCGGTCATGCCCTCGATGGCATCGAGAATCAGCTGGTAGCCGCGCTTGTAGCGGGCGATCAGCGCCTCGCGTTCCTGCCGGTCCATCGTTCGCCGTGGTCCTTTCTCCTGGAGCGACCCTCACGAACGCAGAATAGCGGCCCCGCGAGCCCGAACATAGACGGAATGTTCGGTATTCACGGCGCGCCACGAGCAATTCGAAGGCGGGAATGAGAAACCACTTATGGATTGTTTGATTTACCGATTGTGGCTGCGAACGACGCGGGGGAGGATCGGGCGATGACTGCCAAAGAACAGGTGCGCCTGCTCGATGCCGTGGGGAGGCGCATCCTCGAAGAGCTGCAGCGTGACGCGCGGCTCTCCTACGCCGAACTGGGCCGGCGCGTGCACCTCTCGACGCCGGCCGTCGCCGAGCGCGTGCGGCGCATGGAGGAGGCCGGCATCATCACCGGCTACCACGCGGCCGTCAATCCCGCCGCGCTGGGCCTGCCGATTCGCGCGATCATTCGCGTGCGCGCCAGCCTGCGCAGCTACGATCAGGTGCGCCGCGCCGTCACCGAGTTTCCCGAGGTGATCGAGGCCCACCACCTGACCGGCGCCGATGACCTGCTGCTGACCGTGCTGGTCTGCTCGGTCGACCACCTGGAATCAGTGCTCGACCGCCTGCGCCCGCTCGGCGATCACGTCACCTCGCTGGTGCTCTCTAGCCCGGTCGAGCGCCGCCCGATCGTCCCGCGCGAGGACTTCTGCCCGGACTGACCGGCTGGCCGGGAAAATTGATACGGAACTGTTGCACCGGCGCGACCCGCAGGGGCGCGTCTGTAACTGCTTGCCCCCTACCATGAGAGTGTTGAAACGTAGTTACGCATTAGGGGGCCAACACCATGCAACTTGATATCGGAAGCCGCGTAAAGACGAGCGACGGGCAAACCGCGGGAAAAGTCAAGCGCATCATCTTCGACCCGGAACGGAAGACCGTGCGCGAATTCGTCATGCAGACCGGCGGTTTGCTGCCCAGCGAGCGCATCGTCGACCGCCAGCTGATCGAAGAGATCGAAGACGACACCGTAACGATCCGGACGCCGGCGAGCGAGATCGAAGACCTGCCCGCCTTCGTCCATGCGGTGCATATGCCGATCTTCTACAGCGACCTGGCCCAGGCATCCGAACTGGGCGTCATCAGGCGACCGGGCAGCGTGCCGCGGGATGCCGTTGTGTTGACGCGCGGTTCGCAGGTCTACGACCGCGACGGCGAGCACGTCGGCCGCATTGACGAGGTGAAGTTCGACGCCGACGGACGCGTCACGGCGTTTGTTGTCGAGACCGGCATCATCTTCGATCGGGACATCGTCATCCCGATCGAGGCGGTTGAGTCGGTGACCGGCGATCGGATCAAGCTCAACACGCTCGCCGCCAAGCTCGAACCGGCACGCGCCGCCTAAACCGGCTGACAACCTATTTGCTAACCCGTTACCGGGCGAGCGGCAAGCTGACCTTCACGGTCGTGCCCTCGCCCGGTTGACTTTCCAGGCTGATTTCTCCATTGTGCGCGGTTGTGATCGCGCGGGCGATCGAGAGGCCCAGGCCAGTCCCGCCGGATCGCCGCGAGCGGGCACGGTCGACCCGGTAGAAGCGGTCGAAAATGCGCTCCAGATGCTCGGGCGGGATGCCGCTGCCGGTGTCGCTGACCGAGACGTAGGCGTGGTCGCCGCCGTTCTGCACCTGCACCTCCACCGAGCCGCCGGCCGGCGTGTGCTTGCAGGCGTTGTCCAGCAAGATGCGGACGACCTGCTTGATGCGGCCCGCGTCAATCGATGCCATCGGGCGCGCCAGTGCCGAGTAGACGAGCTGAATGCCGGCGGCGTCGAAGATCGGGCGCATCTCATCGACGATGGCGCCGACGGTCTCGGCCAGGTCTCGGCGCTCGGTGTCCAGCTTGAGGGCATTGTTGTCCAGCCGGGCGATCAGCATCAGATCGCCGATCAGCCGGTCCACATGGTCGACCTCGCGCAGCACGCTCTTGATTTCCGGCAGGATCGTCTCGGCTTCGGGCGGCGCTTCCAGCAGCGCCATCTCGGCATTGGCGCGAATCAGCGCCATCGGCGTGCGCAGCTCGTGGGAGGCGTCGGCGACGAAGCGCCGCTGGCGGTCGAAGGCCGCGTTCACCGGCTTCATCGCCCGCCGTGAGAGGTAATAGCCAGCCGGCGCCGAGATCAACGCGCCCAGCGCGACTCCGAGCAGGATGACCCGCTGGAGCAGGCCGAGGCGCTCATCCAGCTCGGTCAGGCTGCGCACGCCCTGCACGGCGCCGACGACCTCTCCGTCGCTGTAGATCGGCACGGTCAGCACGCGCACGCGGTGGGAGCCGGCCAGCGTCTCGGTGCTGATGTCGGAGACGCCGGTAAGCGCGGCCTCGACGCCAGATTGCACCGGCAACCCCTCGACGTGGACGTCGCGTGGGTTCTCGACGACCTGGCCGTGCCGGCCGATGACCAGCAGGACGGTGTCGCCAGAGTCCACGATGCTCAGCGCCTGGCTTGGCTCGCTCGGGTCAACCTGACCGCCGAGCGAGGCCTGGTCGTCCGGCGTCATGCCTCTCTGGTTGTAGATGGCAGGGTCGTCCGGCAGCTCCAGCGTCGCGATGCGATCGCTGAGCGCGCGGTCGACCTCGTCCCTCAGGCTATGCCGCAGCGCCAGGTAGGTGATCAGGCCCACCGTCGCGATCAGCAAGATCACGGTGAACGTGTTCAGCAGCGCCAGGTTGCGGCCGATGCGGGTGAACATCGCTACGCCTCAGTCGCCCGGATCATGTAGCCCACGCCGCGCACCGTCTCGATTGGGACGGTGCGCTTGCCGTTGCGGAGCTTGCGGCGCAGATAGTGGATGTAGAGATCGACGACGTTGCCTTCCGGATCGGCGTCGTAGCCCCAGACATGCTCCAGGATCTGGTCGCGTGAGAGTGGCTGACCGGCGTTGCGCATCAGAAATTCGAGCAGCAGAAACTCGGTCGGCGTCAGGTCGACGACCTCGCCGTCGACGCGCACCTCGCGCTGGTCCAGGTGGAGCTTGACATAGTCGGCGGTGAGGACGGCTGGCAGCATTGGCCGGCCGTTGCGCCGGAGCAGCGCCCGCACGCGCGCGACCAGCTCTTCGAAGGCGAAGGGCTTACCCAGGTAATCATCGGCGCCGACGTCCAGCCCTTCGATGCGCTCGCCCAGCTCGCTCAGGGCGCTGAGGATCAGCACCGGCGTGTTGATGTTGTTGGCGCGCATCTCGGCGAGGATCTCCAGGCCGTCGGTGCCAGGCAGCATGCGGTCGAGGATGATGCCGTCGTAGGCGCCGGTCAATGCCATCTCCAGACCCTCATCGCCGTCGTGCAGCACGTCGACCTCGTAGCGCTCACGCGCCAGCACCCGGCGGATCAGGCTGGCCAGTTCGATTTCGTCTTCTACCAGCAGCAGCCGCATGATGTCACCTCGATTGCGCGGGCGGACGGAGACGGCCGGCGACTAGTCATCGTCATCATCGTCATCGTCGTCGTCCCAGTCGTCGTCTCCGTCGTCGTTGTCCCAATCGTCATCCCAGTCATCATCGTCGTGATTGGCCGGGGTCTGCTGGGAAGCCGGAGCAGGGGCGTCGTGGCGATCGTCATCGACATCGTCGGCGTCGTCTATATCATCATCCCAGTCGTCGACGTCGTCCAGATCGTCATCCCAATCGTCGTCTAGATCGTCATCGCCGCGGTCGTCATCCCAATCGTCGTCTAGATCGTCATCGTCGCGGTCGTCGTCCCAATCGTCGGCGTCGTCCAGATCGTCGTCATAGCGATCATCATCGTCGTGCCGATCATCGGCGTCGTCACTGACCTCGATGGCGGCCGGGGTTGCCTGCGGCAGCATGACGGCGGGCGGCTTGACGCCGCCCTGCGAGCTGGCGGCCGGCGTCGCCGTGGGCGGTTGCGCCGTCGCGGTGGGCGCTGCCCGCGTCGGCAGCTCGATCACCTGGTCGGTCGCCGAAGTGTCCCGGCGGCTCAGCGGGTTGTAGCGGTCAAGATCGAAGATGGGGTAGGCCATGATGGCGATGACGAGCAAGATCGCCGTTACCCACACTCCGGATGCCCCGAAGAAGGCAGCCCGTTTTCGCATCGCGTAGTGACTCCTTCATGCCGCGGCCGCAGCCGCGCCGTTCATTCTGACTGTATCTTGGGTTGCCGGGATTAGAATCCTATTAGACTTCGGCCGTGGGGCGCGGAGCCCCGGTCTCCAGCTGCTGCCGGCACAGCTCGATCAGCGCGCCGGTCGTATGCCTGCGGTCCGGGAAACCATCGCTGATGGCGATCAGGCGCGCCAGCGCGAGCGTCGTGAAGGCATAGAGTTCCCTCCGGCTGGCGGCGCCTTGCCAGCCGGCGAGCCAACCGGCCTCGAAGCGCTCGACGGCCGCGCTGATGGCGGCGGTCGTGGCGCGTCCCCGGAGCGCCAGCTCAATCAAATGCGCGCTCAAGTTGCCGGCGTCGGTGGCGGGGTAGCCGCGGGCGTACAGGTCCAGATCAACGATCCATATCCGCTCACCGTCTATCAGTATATTCCCCTGGTGGAAATCGCGATGGATACCGCTGGGATCCTTCGCGGGGATCTCCCCGGCGAGCCGACGGCAGGCGTCCAGGATCTCCCGCAGGTCCGGCTTCAGATCGGGCCGGGCGCGAGCCAGCGCGCCGAGCTTCGCCTCCAGGATGGCCAGCTCGTCGGAGATGGTGTGCCGCCGCTCGTGGACCGGCGCCGCGCGCTGCAGCGCCACCAGCGCCCCGGCGATGCGCTCGGCGGCGTCGGGCCCATCCGGCCCGATGAGAACCGGCTCGGCGTCCTCGCCGGGCACGCGCTCCTGGAACCACATGCGAAATTCATTGACGGCGCCTCGCGGCCGCGGTACGCCCACGCCGCCCCGACTCTGGCCGTCGATGCCCGCCAACCAGAGCCCCTGGTTGATCGCCAGGGCGTGGCGGTCGAGTCCCTTGGCCCGGGCCTTGCCGAGCAGCGTGAAGCTCTGCGGCGCGCCGTGGCGCGGGGCGACGTCGATGTCGTAGGCGATCAGGCATCGGCGGCCCGGCTTGTGGCGCAGGATGTCGATGCGCGCGATGCGCACCGGGCCGTCGAGGTCGGCCAGCGGGCCGCCCGGGCGGCGGAAGGCGGCGAGCGCCGGTTCCGGCTCCAGCGCGGGGGCCAGGAAGCCCATGGCAGGATCGGCCAGCAGCCCCGTCGGATTGGCAGTCGCGCTCATCAGGCAACCGCTCCCGCGCTCGCCAGCAGCTCGACGCGCTCTAGCCCGCGCGCGATGCGCCCCGGCCAGTCGGGGTCGCGCCGGCGGAAGTAGTGCGCCAGCAACCCGAACAGGCAAGCGGCGCGCTGGGCCTCCAGGCGCTGGTCGTCGACGCGCCCGCCGGCACTCAGATAGCCTCGCAGGAAACGCTCGCCAAGCGCGCGCGCCAGGTCGGGATCACCACCGGGCTCGAGCGCGTCGCGCTCGAAATGGGCGAGCAGCATCCCCAGGTCGAAATGGATATCGCCAGGCCGGCACTCGTCGAGATCGATCAGGCCGACGCCACCACCGTCGAGGATGATCTGGCGCGTGTGGAGGTCGCCGTGGATCAGTCCCATTGCCGGGGCGCTCCAGCTCAGGGCGCGCCGCAGCGCCCCGGCGGCGCGCTCGACCCGCAGCCCCGCGGCCGGCATCAGGGCCGACAGCATGTCTCGCGTCGCGTCGATCGGCCGCCCGTGTGGGGCCACAGCAGCTCCCAGACCTTCCGCCGGAAGGCTGGCGTGAAACTCGGCCAGCATCGCGCCGGCCGCTTCGAGGGCCGCAAGCGATTCCGGCGCGCCTCGACCCAGCCGGTCGAGCGACCGGCCCGGCAGCCACTCGAAGGCCAGCGCCTGGCGCCGGTCGTATCTGCCCAGCTGGCGAGGGACGCGCACGCCGGGGCTGATCCGCTCGGCGAGCTGCGCGCGTTCCGGGCGGTACTCGCTCTCGCTGTAAAACCGCAGGATCGCCGGCCCGCTTTCAACGGTGTCAAGCCGCGCCACGTAGCGGCGCTCGGGCTTGTAGTTGAGCGCCGTGAGCGGCCCGCCATCCCACTCCATGCCGGCCGGCAGGAGGTGGCGGGACAGCCTGTCGATCGCGCGCGGGTTGGCGAGCCGGCGCAGCTGGCGCAGCTTGTTGTCGTTCGGCAGGAAGCAGACTTCGATGAGCCACTCCGGGAGCACCAGGCGTCCCACCCCGGCCGGCCCGGGAGTGGTTTCGCGCTGGCGCGCCTTCTCCAGCTTGACGCCCTCGTCGGCGCGGTAGGCCTTGGCGTAGCCGGTCAGCGGCTCGCGCCCCGGCCCGGCCGTCGCCGTGAAGCGCGACAGGCAGTTGCGGCCCGGCTTGTACCGGACATAATCAATGGTCAGGCCAGACAGCGCCACGCCGCCGCCCTCGATGGCCGCGCCGAGCGCGTCGGGGTCGAGCAGCAGCCCGAGTCCAGGGATGGCGCGGTCGCGGGCTGCCAGTGCGGCGTCAGATGGCGAGAGCATGTCGAGCTTCACTTTCAAGGGTGATGACGTTATCCAGTTGTTGCAGGCCGAAGATGCGCGCGTAGCGGCCGCCGAGATCCAACAGCTCCTCGTGCGTGCCCTGTTCGACGATCCGGCCATGCTCGATGTAGAGGATGAGGTCCGAGCGCGCGGCGAAGTTCAGGTCGTGCGTGACCAGCAGCGTCGTGCGCCCTGCGGTCAGGCGCTCCAGTGCCTGGATCACGGCCTGCTCGTTGTCATCGTCCAGCCCGGTGGTCGGCTCGTCCAGGATCAGGATCGGAGCGTCGCGCACGGCGGCCCGGGCGATCGCCAGGCGCTGCCGCTGGCCACCGGAAAGGGTCGCGCCGCGCTCGCCGAGCTGCGTCTCGTAGCCCTCGGGCAGGTCGCCGATGAAGCGGTGGGCGTTGGCCAGCCGCGCGGCCGCGACGATCTCGGCGGGCGTCGCCTCCGGGTTGCCGTAGGCGATGTTCTCATGGACGCTGGCCACGAACAGCGGGCTGTCTTGCATGACGACGCTCATCTGGCCGCGCACTGACGAAATCGTCAGGTCGCGCAGGTCCTGGCCGTCAATGCGGATCGAGCCGCGGTCCGGGTCGTAGAGCCGCAACAAGAGACTGGCGATGGTCGACTTGCCGTGACCCGAGGGGCCGATCAGCGCCACCCGCTGGCCCGGAGCGATCCGAAAGGAGACGTTGTCCAGCACCGGCGTGCCGTCCTGGTAGGAAAAGGCCACACCGTCGAACTCGATCTCGCCGCGGAAGGGCGCGGCCTCGCGCGCGCCGGGAGCATCCTGGATGTCCGGCGTGCGCTCGAAGATGTCCAGCACGCGGTCGCCGGCCGCCGAGGCCTTCGCCAGCCGGGCGGTGTACTTGGCGTAGCTCTGGACCGGCTTGAAGGCGGCCTTCAGGTAGGAGAGGAAGACCAGCAGTTCGCCGGGGCTGAGCTCGCCGCGCAGCACCAGCCGCGTGCCGTACCACAGCACCATGGCCGTGCCCAGCGCGATCAGCACGTCGACCGAGCGCTCCAGCCCGGCTTCCAGCCGCTTGGCCTTGACCGCGTCCTTCTGGCTGCGGTTGTTGGCGCGCTCGAACTCGGAGCCGAAGATCGACTCCAGCGAGAGCGCCTGGATGACCTTGATCGAGCTGATCGCCTCGGCCGCGGTCGAGGCCACCGCCCCCTCGCGCTGACGCTGCTTGCGGGAGACGACGCCGATCTTGCGGCTCATGCGCATCGAGCGCATCAGGAAGAACGGCAAAATCGACATCGCGATCAGTGCCAGCTGCCAGTGCAGCCAGAAGGCGACGGCCAGCATTCCGACCAGGATCAGCGTGTTGGTGATCAGCGGCACCACGGCGGTGACGGTGACGTCCTTGAGCATGCCGATGTCACTGATCATGCGCACGGTCAGGTCGCCGGTGCGCGCCCGGTCGTGGTAGGAGAGCGAGAGCCGCTGGATGTGGTTGTAGAGGTCGGCCCGGATGCGCGTCAGCACGCGGTTGCCGACGATGGCGATGATGATCGTGCTGGCGTAGGTCGCCAGTGCGCGCAGCCCGGCGATGACGACGACCAGCCCGGCCAGCGCCGTCAGCCAGACCATCGGCCGGTCGAAGCCCTCGCCGACCGGCGGGTCGATGATGCGGTCGAAGATCAGGCCCAGCGGCCAGGGTTCCAGCAAGCGCAACGCGACCTGGGCGATGATCGCCAGCATCGCGCCCAGCAATGCCGGCACATGCGGCCGGGTGTAGGGCCAGAAGGCGCGTGTGAAGCGCCGCAGGCCCGGCAGGGCCTCGCGCATCGTCGTCGGGCGTGCCATCTAGGCTGCCTCTCTGACGCTAGCGCCGGCCAAATCCGCGACCCGCGCGGCGATCGCGTCCCAGGTGTGGTGCTCGACGGCGATGCGGCGCGCGGCCGCGCCCAGTGCCGAGCGAAGCTGCGGGCTGCGGCTCAATGCGAGGATCGTGCCGGCCAATTCATCGGCGTCGCCCGGGGTCACCAGCAATCCGGTGGCGCCCCCGCTCAGGATCTCCGGGATCTGGCCGATGCGGCTGGCGACGATCGCCCGGCCGGCGGCCATGTACTCGAACAGCTTGAGCGGTGAGAAATAGAAATCCTCGATCTGCTCGTAGGGCGCGACGGCGATATCCATCGACGCCAGCAACCCCGGCACCGCGCCGGGGGCGACCGCGCCGGTGAAGGTGACGCGGCCCTCCGCCGCCAGCGGCGCCAGCGCGGCCTCCATCGACTCGCGCTGCGGCCCGTCGCCGACGACCAGCAAGCGCAGCTCCGGGGCTTGCCCGGCCGCCAGCTGGAAGGCCCGCGTCAGCGTCGCCAGCCCGTGCCAGGGCTTGAGCGTGCCGGTGAAGCCGACGACGACTGCGCCAGCGGGAGCCGCCAGGGTCGGGATCGCGTCGGGGCGGAAGCGCCCGGTGTCGACGCCGTTGGGGATGACCAGGATCTTGCCTGGCTCAACGCCGGCCGCGCGCAGCCAGCCAGCCACGCCCTCCGAGACGGCGACGATCGCGCTGGTCGCGGACGTGGCGCGCGCCAGCACAGCTTCGGCGCTCTGCCGGTCGACCAGCGTGCGGTAGCGTTCCTGCTCCTCGATGAGCGGCGCGTTGACCTCCAGAATCCCCGGGATGCCGCGCTCGCTGGCGAACTCCATCCCGGCGTAACTCCAGAGCGAGTAGCGCTCGTAGACCATGTCGAACGGTCCGGCTTCGCGAAGCGCTGCGGCGGTCGCGGCGTTGCCTTCGAGTGCCTGGCGCTCGCGCTCGGCCGGCTCCAGGCCGCGGCCTGGAGCCGGCAGCGCGACTGTTTCGGCGCGCTCCAGCCCGGCCGGCGCCTCACCCTTGAACGAGACGGCCAGCAAGGTCAACGCGTGGCCGGCGCGCAGCAGCGCCCGGCTCATCTCCTGGACGTGGACCGAGGCGCCCTTGCGCCCAAAGACCGGCACTCCCGGGTCGGCTGAGACGTAGGCGATTCTCATGCCGGCACCTCGATCCACTCCGCCTGCTCCGCGAGCGTTTCCGCTGGCTCGACGCCGGGGAACAATGCCCGCAGCCGGGCGGCGTTCTGGTGAATGTCGAAGCGCTCCTCGATCTGGCGCCGCGCGTTGCGGGCGAGGCGCTCGCCCAGCTCGATATCGCCAAGCAGCAACTCCAGCGCGCGAGCCAGCATCAGCGCGTCGCCCTCGCGCACCAGCAGCCCGGTCTCGCCGTGGGCGATCACTTCCGGGATGCCGGTGACCGGCGTCGACACGCTGGGCGTGCCGAGCGCCATCGCCTCTAGCAGCACCGTCGGCAGGCCGTCGCGGTTGCCGTCCTCGCCGGTGACGCAGGGCGCGGCGAAGACCGTTGCCCCGGCGATGCGCCGCTTGACCTCCGGTTGTGGCAGCGGCCCGGTCATCTCGACCAGGTTGCCCAGACCCAGGCGCTCGATCCGGGCGCGGAGCTCGTCTTCCAGCTCGCCGCCGCCGATGATCTCGACGCTGAAATTGACGCCGCGCCGGCGCAGCTCGGCGGCCGCGTTGATCAGCACGCCGAAGCCCTTCTTCTCCACCAGCCGGCCGACGGCCACGATGCGCGGCGGTCGCGGCCCGGGCTCGCGGAAGGGGAACTCCTCGAGGTCGAGCCCGTTGTATATGCGCGTGACGCGGGCGGCGAGCGGGCCGAATTCCTCGCGCAGGTGAGCGAGGTTGAAGTCGCTGACCGTCACGACTGCCGAGGCGTCGCGCAGCTTGCGGGCCAGGTCGGCCGGGTCGACGCTCTCGTGGAAGATGTCCTTCGCGTGCGCCGTGAACGAGTAGCCGATGCCGGTCATGCGGGCCGCCAGGCGCGCCACTGAGGTCGCCGACGAGGCGAAGTGCGCGTGCAGGTGGGTGATGCCCCGCTCGTGGATCAATACTGCCAGCTGGGCGGCCTGGTAAACGTCGCGGTACGACTCCTCACCTGCTTTGGCCAGGGCATCCCAGGCCAGCTCGGGCGCGAGCCTCCCGGCCTCCTGCAGGGCCGCCCAGAATTCCTGGCCGCGGATCGAGCCGCTGTCCAGGTAGGTCACCCCCGCGCGGACGCGCGAGATCAGATCCTGGAAATGGGTATCGACCGGTGGGCGAAGCGCGAAGATGTCGATATCCAGCCCGGCTCGCTCGTGCGCCAGGATCTCATTGACGATGAAGGTCTCCGAGAAGCGCGGGTAGCGCTTCACGACGTAGCCGATGCGCGGCCGTTCGCGGGTCACCTCGAGCATAGTTGCCTGTACTCCTTCTAAAGCCGGGCGCTCAGCAGCGGCGCCGGGTAAAGCTCCGCGAGCAGCTGCGGGAGCCTGCTCAGCCCGTTCATGTCGATCGCGTGCTTGCCAGTCGGAACCCGGTCGCTCGCCAGCCAGGCGCCAAGCGCGTCCGGGGTCAGCTCGTCAGGGTGCAGGGCGTCGAGTGCGCCCAGGTCGCGCAGCCGGCTGGCACGCAGCCACTGCTCGCGCCGGGGGCGGACGCGGGGCACGATCAGCGCCGGCTTGCCGTAGGCCAGCAGTTCGCAGGTGGTGTTGTAGCCGCCCATGGCGATCACCCGGTCGGCGCGCCGCAGCAGCGGGGCCGGCTCGGGCAGGAAGTCGACGATCCGCAGGTCGTCCCGTGCGGCGGCCATCTGGCGCAGCGCGCGCGCTGTGGACTCGGGCATGTAGGGGCCGGTCAGCAACACGCCCTCCATGTCGTCCGGGAACTGCGCGGCGGCGAAGTTGAGCGCCAGCGTTGCCCCGTCCTGGCCGCCACCGACCGTGCCGAGCGCCAGCCGCCGGCCGGAGCGTTCGAGCTGCTCCAGCAGCGCCGCGCTGGTGGCGTCCGGTGGGCGCTCGTCGGCGCGCCGGTCGAGGTAGCCGGTGAAGCGCACGCGCGCGGCGTAGGGCGCCAGGAAGTCGTATTCGGCCAGCGCGTCGTAGACTGCCCGGTCCCCGTAGATCCAGATCGCGTCGTAGATCTCGCGTAGCAGGCGGTGGGCGCCGGCCCGGGACCACTCCGCGCGGATCGCCTCGGGTTCGTCGAGGATGTCGCGCAGCCCGAGGACGAAGCGGGTGCCGCCCTCGCGGCGCAGTTCGGTCAGCGCCGGGACCAGCTCGCCCTGGGCGCCGGCGGGCACGTTGTCGACGATGAAGACATCCGGCCGGAAGGCGCGCAGCGCCCCGCGGATCGTCTCCGACCGCAGGGCGATCAATTCTTCCAGGCTGCCGCCCAGGCGGCGCGGCCGGTACTGCCCGGCGCTGTCCTTGTAGAGTGCTGGCAGGCTCAGGTAATCGACCCCCGGCGGCACAGCGAAGCTGCGCGACTCGACCGCTCCGGAGATCAGCAGGATTGTGCTCGGGCGGGCGGCGGCCAGCGTCTCGGCGATCAGCAGATTGCGCCGCATGTGGCCCAGCCCCAGCGTGTCGTGGGAGTAGACCGCGATGCGCAACGGCTCCTCGGCCTCCGCGGGGCGTCCCGGGCGCGCCCGGGGAGTGCGGCCATTCACCGACCAGCTACCCGGTTCCGATATCTGGATGTAAGTGGCGCTGGCCTCCAACGCTGCTTCAGGCATAGGCACCGCCCTGGACGCCGCTGGTTGGGTTCTTGGTCATCTGTCGCTCCAAAAATGCGAATTCTCGTGGGGATCGGCACGCTTCGAACAACAGATTAGGGAGGGGCGATTAGAGAATTATTAGAGGTTGGATTCGTGTGGATTTGTTGAACCGGGGTTGAGTTCCACGCAGGGAGATCGCGCCCGCCCGGCCGGCGCGCGTGCGGGACAGTGTGCGGGAAGAGGCGCGTGCCTCAGCCGGCGACGTTGCGCAGCACTCGCTCGCTGGCGCCGGTGATCTCGCCCAGTTTCTCGCCAGCCAGCAGGCGGCGGCGGATCTCGGCCTCGTACTCGACGCGCGGACCGCAGTGCTCGATGATCTCCGGCACGCGGTCGGGCGGGATGACCATGATGCCGTTGTCATCGGCCAGGATGATGTCGCCGGGGCTGACGGCCACCCCGCCGCACTGGACGGTCGTATTGATCTCGCCGGAGGCGCCGGTCGAACGGCTGGTGATCGGGGCCACGCCGCGGCAGAAGGTCAGGTACTCCATCTCCCAGATCTCCGGGATGTCGGTGGCAGGGCCATCGACGATCGTGCCGGCCAGGCCGCGCAGCTTGGCGGCCAGCGAGGTCAGCTCGCCCCAGCAGGCGTGCTTCTGGTCGCCGTTGCGGTCGATTACCAGCACGTCGCCCGGCTCGGCCACGTCGATGGCGTGGTGCACAACGCCGCTGTCGAGCGCCGTCGTGCGCACCGTAACGGCCGGGCCGCACAGCGTGAAGCCCATCTGGCGGCCGATCGGGCGCAGGTCGCCAGACATGAAGCCGAAGTCGAGCATGTGGCCGATCGTCGCCGGTGGGATCCGCCGGAGATGCTCGATCTGCTCGGCCGTCACCGTCGGATCCGGCCGCGGGTTGATCGTCACCGCCATGCTGCCTCCCACCTTCCCGTCTCGCGCATCATGAGATCCCGGTGCAGTCTAGCCCAGGCGAGGTCCGGCGAGTCTTTTCAGCCCCGCCCATGGCGGGTACGCTAGGCGGCAGCCCGGTTGGGCGGGAAAGGGAAGGTATTGTCAGATGGCCCGGATCACGATTTTGGATGGTAAGCGCATCATCCTCGGCGTCACCGGCAGCATCGCCGTCTACAAGGCCGTCGATCTGGCCAGCAAGCTGAACCAGGCCGGTGCGGTCGTCGACGTCGTCATGACCGACGCGGCGCTGCGCTTCGTGACCCCGCTGACCTTCCAGGCGGTGACCGGCCGGGCGGTCTATACCGGCATGTGGGAGCCGCCAGCCGGCGAGGGCCTGCCGACCCACATCGCCCACGTCGGGCTGGCCGAGGCCGCCGATCTGCTCGTCATCGCCCCGGCGACGGCCGACTGCCTGGCGCGGCTGGCGCAGGGCCGGGCCGACGACCTGATCAGCGTCACCGCCCTGGCTGCGCGCTGCCCGATCGTCGTCGCCCCGGCGATGGACGGCGGCATGTACGAGCATCCCGCCACCCAGGCCAACGTCGAGGTGCTGCGCGCCCGCGGCGTCGAGGTCATCGAGCCGGAGGTCGGGCGCTTCGCCTCCGGGCTGACCGGCCGCGGCCGCCTGCCGGAGACGCCAGCGCTGATCGGCCACATCCGCCGCGCGCTGGGCCGCTCCGGGCCGCTGGCCGGCCGCCGGGTGATCGTCTCGGCCGGCGCGACCCGCGAGCCGCTCGACCCGGTGCGCTACATCACGAACCACTCCTCCGGCCGCCAGGGCCACGCCATCGCCCAGGCGGCGCTCGACGCCGGCGCGGATGTAACGCTGGTGACGATGGCTCGCGATCTGCCGGCACCGGTCGGCGCCGAGCGCGTCGACGTCGGCAGCGCCCTGGAGCTCCTGGCCGCGATCGAGTCACGCATCGACGCCGCATCGCCGGACGTGCTGGTGATGTCCGCTGCCGTCGCGGACTTCCGCCCGGCGTCGACCGCGGACCGGAAGATCAAGAAGCCTGACGACCCGGACCAGGGCATGACCCTTGAACTGGCCCGCAACCCGGACATCCTGATACAGGTCAAGGGGCTGCGCCAGAAACTCGGCCGTCCGCTGGTCGTCGTCGGCTTCGCCGCCGAGACCGACGATCTGATCGCGAGCGCCGCCTCCAAGCTGGAGCGCAAGGGACTGGACCTGATCGTGGCCAACGACGTCTCGGCCGGCGATGCTGGTTTCCGCGCCGAAACCAACCGTGTGATCCTCCTCGACCGCCGCGGCGAGCGCGTTGACGTCGACCTCACCACCAAAGAGCGCGTCGCCGAGATCGTCATCGACCGTGTCACCGCTCTGCTGCCCGGCGACTAATCCCGCCCACACGCCCCGAACCGCCTGGCAAATTCGGTCCGCCGCCGCCCGTAGGGGGCGGGTACCCACTGGGTGGGTGCGGTCTCCACCCGTCTTGATCCTCGATTTCGTTACCGGGTGGAGACAAGCTCCACCCCGACGGTGATCGAAAGGGCGCCGTGCCTTCACGCAAATGGGGTGCGGGTCACCTGCGTCGCCGCATAGGAAAACCCCTCGCCGGCCGGGGCTGGCGAGGGGTGGGAGAGGGGTGTGGGAAGGGTATTAGTTGGCGAGCTCGACGCCGTAGCGCTCGAACAGGTCGGCGACCTCCTGTTCGCTCGGCTCGCCCTGGACCAGCTCGCTCAGCTCGCGGAGGAACTCCTCGTGGCCGGCCGGGGTGAAGCTCGCCAGCAGCGTGCCCGGCTCGGAGCCAGTGTTTACCAGGCTGTTGATCGCGCCGGCCGGAACGAACAGCGCGTCACCCGCCGTCACGTGCCGCGTGATCGCGCCGACCTGCATGCTGAACTCGCCGGAGACGACGTAGAAGACGCGCGTCTCGCGGTGGCTGATGTTCGGCGGCACGCCCAGACCGGGCGGGACGACCTCCTCGATGATCGAGAACTGGCCGTTGGTCTCAGCCGCGTCGACCTTCGGCGTGACCTGGATGCCCATGACCGTGAAGCTTCCGGTCGTGGCGTCGGCGGCAGTCAGCGGGGTAGTGCTAATCATGGTCAACTCTCCTTGTTCTGTAGGTGAGCGTCAGACATCGAGCGCGAGGGGTCGCTAGAGATACACCAGCAGTTCCATGCCGTGCTTCGGCGCGATCTGCGTCAGGATGCGACAGAGTTCGTCGTCATCGGGCATCGGTGGGGCGTCATCGCGCGCCGTTGGCGTGCCGGCTTCGGCGATGAAGCGCTCGAAGCCCGCTGGCGTGGAGACGACCAGCATGCGCGCGTCGCTGGCGCCGGTGTTCAGGTAGCTGTGGCGCGCGCCGCGCGGCAGGAAGGCGAAATCTCCGGCGCGGGCGAGGTAGGAGGTATGACCGCACCAGATGGTGACTTCACCCTCCA
>DATGQR010000618.1:0-6670 GCA_035304105.1 Thermomicrobiales bacterium
CGTGCCGGGGCGGGCCGTCGGCGGGGCCGTCTACCGGAACGATGCCGCGATCCCGAATGCGACGGCGCTGCACGCCTCTAGCGTTGCGACGGCCGGTAACGATCAACCGCACAACAACATGCAGCCTTACCTGACGATGAACTTCATCATCGCCCTGCAGGGCATCTACCCGCCGCCCTCCTAGCAGGCATATCCGGAAGGATCGAGTACACGATGAAGTCTTCCGAACTCGCGTTCCAGCGAGACGCGCTCGGATCGGCCACCGGCCCCGGCGCAGCGGCCCTCGACATCGCCTTGAGCCGCCGTCAGCTGCTCGCGCTGGCCGGGGCGACTGTCGCCGGCATGGCCGCCGCCGAGCCGCTGACGCCGACCACCGGCCGTGCCGCCAGCGCGGACGCGGCGCCCGCAAAGCCGGCGAGTGGCGGCTTGACCGCCGAGACGTTCTTCGCGCTCGTCGGCGAGACGTTCGCCTTCGAAGCGCTGGATGGTGCGGCGGCCGGCATGCGCGGATCGCTGACGCTCACAGATGTCAGCGCCCCCGAGTTGCTGGGTGAGCGGCCGGACAGGCTCCGGCCACAGCCGTTCTCACTGCTCTTCACACTTGCGGACGGGACGCTCGGGAACAGCGGGATCGCGAGCCTCGAGCACGCTGCCCTGGGCCGGGTCGACGTCTTCCTGCAGCAGGTGCTGACCGGCGACCCTCCACGCTACGAAGCCGTCTTCAACTAGCAGCGCGCGCTCATGACCGTTAGCCTGCGACCCATCCGCCCCGATGACGAGCCGCTACTCTACCGTCTCTACGCCTCCACCCGCGAGGCGGAGATGGCGCTGACGGGCTGGACTCCAGAGGAGATCGAGGATTTCCTGCGGATGCAGTTCCATGCCCAGCACACGCACTACATGCAGTACCCGCCGACCTGCTACTTCAACGTCATCGAGCTCGACGGCGCGCCCATCGGCCGCATCTACACTGCTGAGTGGGACGAAGACCTGCGCCTGATCGAGATCACCCTGCTCCCCGAGTACCGCAACCGCGGCATCGGCACACGCCTGATCCGCGACGTCATGGAGCGCGCCCGCGCCCTGGGGAAACCGGTCCGCCTCCACGTCGAGAACTTCAACCCCGCCCGCCACCTCTACGAGCGCCTCGGCTTCACCGTCCTCGAAGAACGCGGCTTCAACCTCTTCATGGAATGGCGGGGGGATGGGTAGGGAACAGGTAACAGGGAACAGGGAAGAGGGAACAGGGAAAGACAAAGGACCCTCACCCAATCCCCCACAGGGTACCCGGGAGAGAGGGTGGGGTGTCCTCTGGGCCGCGGCCGGGGGTGAGGGCTCTGAACTACAACCTACAACCTACTCACTACAACCTAATTGAAGATCGCTTCATACTGCAGCACGCCGCCCTCGGGGCCGAGCGGGACGAGGAAGATCTGGTGCTCGCCCAGGTCGGGGTGGCTGACGGTGAAGATGTGCTGGTGCAGGAGAATGTCGGGCGGTCCCTCGAAGATCAGCGAGAATGACTCGATGACCTTGTCTCCCTCCCGGCGTTCGCCCAGGTCGTTCACTTCGGCCAGCGTCAGGTCGAGCGACTCCCCATCACCCAGATCGACGCGGAACTGGCTGCCGAGCTGCGCGGCGAACTCCTGTCGCGTCGGGTATGCGTTCATCTGCGTCGTGACTCCTCTATAGCGGGTCGAGCGCCTGCCGGAAGTCGGCCAGAATGTCGTCGATGTCCTCGCAGCCGACCGAGATACGAATCAGATTGTCGCGCCGCGGCTGAGGGTAGGCCAGGGTGTAGACGTCGCCCAGGCTGACGCCCAGGTCGGCCAGCTTCAGCGAGTTGGCGAAGCGGTTCATCTCCGCCGCGCCGCCCTTCAGCCGGATCGACATCATCCCGCCGAACTGCTCGCCCAGCAGGCGCTTGGCCGTCGCGTGGTTGGGGTGTGTCTCGAGACCCGGATAGCTGACCCATTGGACGGCGGGGTGGCCGGCCAGGAACTGCGCCAGGGCCATGCCGTTCGCGCTGTGGGCGCGCATCCGCAGCGGTAGCGTGCGGACGCCGCGCAGCACCAGCCAGGCATTGAAGGGGCTGAGGCACTGGCCGAAGGCGTCCAGCTTGAGCCGCACCGTTCCCAGTCGCGCGCGTGGCCCGGCGATGACGCCAGCGATCGTGTCGCCGTGGCCGGAGAGGTACTTGGTGGCCGAGTGCACCACCATGTCCGCGCCGTGCTCCAGCGGCCGCAGCAGCGCGGGGCTCAGGAACGTGTTGTCGACGATGAAGGTCAGGCCGTGCTCGTCGGCGATCTGCCGGAGCGCCGGCAGGTCGGCCACCCACATGTGCGGGTTGGTGACCGATTCGGTGAACAGTAGCCTGGTATTGTCCTTGATCGCGCCGCGCACGGCGTCGAGGTCGGTGATGTCGACGAAGCTGACCTCGATCCCCAGGTCGGCGCACTCCTGCTCGAAGAACTGCCGGCTGATGACGAAGACGTCGCTCGAGACGATCAGGTGGTCGCCGCTCTTGACGCTGGCCAACACCGCCGTGGCGACCGCCGCCATGCCGGATGAGGTCGCAACCACGTCCTCGGCGCCCTCCAGCGCGGCGAGCTTCTTCTCCAGCGCCGCGGGCGTCGGGTTGCCGGTGCGCGAGTAGAAGAAGTTGTCGAACGGCTCGGCCATGGCGGCGGCCATCTCCTCGGCCGAGCCGAAGGTGAAGGTCGCCGTCTGGTAGATCGGCGTGTTGTGCGCATTCGTCGCCGGATCGCGCCCCTCGCCCGCGTGGATCGCCCTCGTCGCGAAGCCCTGTCCTCCATTGCCGCTCATCGGCGCCCCATCTCCCCTCAGCGTTTCATGCCCGCCACATCGTACACGCACTTCGCCCGCTGGTCGCCGGGTGCGTGCGAGAATGGCGAAGACGGACCGTTTCAACGGAAGATTATGTAGACACCTCGCCCAGAGGGCGACGTCTCTACGGGGATACAGTGATGACGCCCGCTCAACCTTTTGAAACTATTCGGTTGGAGTTCGCGGATCACGTCGCGTTGCTGACGCTGAACCGGCCCGAGAAGCTGAACGCGATTAGCGGGGTGATGGCCAGGGAGATCGCCGAGGCGTGCGCCGGTCTCGGCGAGGCGCGCGTCCTGGTCATGACCGGGAACGAGCGCGCGTTCTCGACCGGGGCAGACCTGAGCGAGCGTGCCAGAGGCGGCGGGCGCTTCTCGACGGTGCTCGCCTACGACGCCGTCGCGGGTGTGCCGATTCCCACCATTGCCGCGATCGAGTGCTACGCCCTGGGCGGCGGGTTGGAACTGGCGATGTGCTGCGATTTGCGGGTGGCATCCGAGACGGCGCGGCTTGGCCAGCCGGAGGTGCTGCGCGGCATCGCGCCCGGTGGGGGCGGCACCCAGCGGCTGCCCCGATTGATTGGGCCGGGCCGCGCCAAAGACCTGCTCTTCACCGGGCGGCACATCGATGGCGCGACCGCCGAGGCCTGGGGATTGGTGAACCGCCTGACGCCGGCCGGGCAGGCGCTGAAGGTCGCGCTCGACCTCGCCCGGCAAATCGCCCAATTCAGCGGCCCGTTGGCGCTGCGCGAGATCAAGGCGCTGGTCAATCAGGGCTGGGACCTGCCCCTCGACCACGCCCTCCAGCTAGAGCGCGAGCGCTCCGCCCCGCTCTACGAGACTGCCGACGCCGCCGAGGGCATCCGCGCCTTTCTGGAGCGCCGCGAGCCAGACTTCAAAGGCGAATGACCCCGGCGCGGGCTGGCGCGCGCCGCTTCGATGCAGGCCTTGCCACGCTTGCTAGACTTGACACATATACCCCCTGGGGGTATCGTCAGCCGTACCGACCGGTGGTTCGCGCAAGGGAGCGCAGCGATGACGGCCCCACGGCACCACGATCACCACAGTCAACCCGGCTCCGGCGAGGTGGACGCCGCCGTCCACGAGCTCGACGCTGAGGGCGCAGGGCATGGCAACCCGCACCGGTCGGGCGCTGCCGGCGTCGGGGAGCACCACCATCACCACCACGGCAATCACGCCGGGCACGACGCCCATGCCGGACACGGCGGCCACGCGGGACACGCCGAGGTATTTCGCCAGCGCTTCTGGATCTCGACCCTGCTGAGCATCCCGATCGTCTTCTACAGCGAGATGATCCAGGAGTGGTTCGGCTACACCGCGCCGGAGTTCCCCGGCAGCGACCTGATCGCGCCCGTGCTGGGCATCGCCGTCTTCGTCTACGGCGGCCGCGTCTTCCTGGAGGGCGGGCTCGATGAGCTGCGAGGGCGCCAGCCGGGCATGATGCTGCTGATCTCGCTGGCCATCGTCGTCGCCTTCGTCGCCAGCCTGCTGACCACGCTCGACCTCTTCGACCTTGAGTTCTGGTGGGAGCTGGCGCTGTTGATCGACGTCATGCTGCTCGGTCACTGGCAGGAGATGCGCGCTCTCGGCCAGGCCCAGGGCGCCCTGAGCGCCCTGGCCGCGTTGCTGCCCGACGAGGCCGAGGTCGTCCGTGACGGCGGCTCCGCGCTCGTCACGCTCGACCAGCTCCAGGCCGGCGATGTCGTCCTGGTGCGCCCCGGTGGACGCGTCCCGGCAGACGGCGAGATCGTCGATGGCCGCGCCGAGCTGGACGAGTCGATGTTGACCGGCGAGTCCCGGCCAGTCTCCAAGGAGGTCGGCGACCGCGTCAGCGCGGGTACGGTCGTGACCGGCTCGGCGATCCGCGTGCGGGTCGACGCGGTCGGCGAGGAGACGGCCCTGGCCGGCATCCAGCGGTTGGTCGAGGAGGCGCAGCAGTCGCGCTCGCGCGCCCAGGCGCTGGCCGACCGTTTCGCGGCCCTGCTGTTCTATATCGCGGTCGGCGCTGGTGCGCTCACCTTCCTGGTCTGGGCGCTGCTCGACCGCTTCGACGACGCCGTGGTCCGCACCGTCACCGTGCTCGTCATCTCCTGCCCCCACGCGCTGGGCCTGGCGATCCCGCTGGTGATCGCGCTCTCGACTTCCCTCTCGGCGCGCCAGGGCATCCTCGTCAAGGATCGCCTGGCGCTTGAGAGGATGCGCGACATCGACGTCGTGCTCTTCGACAAGACCGGCACGCTGACGCGCGGCGAGCATGTCGTCGTCGGCGTCGCGCCCTACCGCGTAGACGAGGCGCGCCTGCTCGGCCTGGCCGCCGCGGTCGAATCGGACAGCGAGCATCCCCTGGCTCGCGCGATCGTGGCCGCGGCGCGCGAGCGCGGCGGCGAGATCCCGCGGGCGACCGAGTTCCGCGCCATCGCCGGGCGCGGCGTCGAGGCGCAGGTCGAGGGGCAGGCCGTCGCGGTCGGCGGCCCGGCCATGCTGCGCGAGCGTGGCGTGGAGATCCCCGCCGAACTGGAGGCGGCCACGGGCAACTGGCGGGAGCGCGGCGCGCAGATTCTGCACGTGATCGCCGGCAGCGATGTTATCGGCGCGCTCGCGCTGGAGGACGAGGTCCGGCCTGAATCCCGCGAGGCGGTCGCCGAGCTGCAGGCGCGCGGCATCCGCGTCGCGATGATCACCGGCGATGCCCGCCCGGTGGCCGAAGCCGTGGCCCGCGATCTGGGCATCGACGAGGTCTTCGCCGAGGTGCTGCCGGAGGATAAGGACAGTACGGTCGTCGAGTTGCAGCGGCGCGGCCTGCGAGTGGCGATGGTCGGCGACGGCGTCAACGACGCCCCGGCGCTGGCCCGTGCCGACGTCGGCATCGCGATCGGCGCCGGGACCGACGTCGCGATCGAGTCGGCCGGCGTGATCCTGGCGTCCAACGACCCCCGCGCCGTCGTCGGCGTCGTGCGGCTCTCGGAGGCCAGCTACCGGAAGATGATCCAGAACCTCGCCTGGGCGGCCGGCTACAACGTCATCGCGATCCCGCTGGCGGCCGGGGTGCTGGCGCCGATTGGCTTCGTGCTCCCGCCCGCCGTCGGCGCGCTGTTGATGAGCGCCTCGACCATCGTCGTGGCCCTCAATGCCCAGCTCCTGCGCCGCCTCGACCTGCGCCCGGCAGCGGCCTCCGCCTAGCGCTCGGAACTCCGCGCCGCTCGCCCGACCACCTCCAGCACCGGCCTGGGTCGGACTCCTGGAGAACTTGTCACCCCTTCACGGTTCAGGCGCTCCATGCCTGGCGTTGACAGGCGGTCGGTCGACGACTACCATGATTTTAGCTGTGGCTAATATCCAGTTTCGGGTCTACGACTAAAGGGTTGAGGCGCGGGTAAAAGAAGGGCGGGCCGGATGCTTCGAACCTGGTTCTCGCGTAGAGACGTGCTTCGGCGCGGGCTCTCCGGGGCGGCCATGATCGGAGTGGGCGGCGCTGCTGGCGCATTCCTCCCCGCCTCCCTGCAGGCCAGCTCGCAGGCTGGACCCGATACCCACGACGAACACACAATGGTCCAGAGCCAGGACGGCAAGAGCCCCGCCGGCGAGCATGGTTCGGCGATGACGGTCGGCGATGTCGACACCGCTGCTATGGGCTTCGACCCGTCCGAGTTCCTCACCGACTTCAACTACGGCTCCGCCAGCCAGCTCGAGAACGGCCAGACGCTGCGTGAGTACAGCATCGTCGCGATCGATAAGGAGATCGAGATCGCGCCGGGCATCTTCTTCCCGGCCTGGACTTATAACGGGACCGTGCCCGGCCCGAC
>DATGQR010000619.1:0-4567 GCA_035304105.1 Thermomicrobiales bacterium
CACTCGTTCAATTGGTAGAGTTGGGCGTATTACTTCCGAAACTCCGTGAATGTGGCTAGGATTCTAAGTACCTCGCGCTCCGTTTGTACAGGATGGGTTTTCGAGATTGGCGACCGTGAGACCGGCCTCCGATACTGGTGACAAGCTCGTCACCGAACTAACCGACGACGCCATACAAGCGATCGACGGGCTGAGCGCCGAAATTGCCGCATTTCGCCTGCGCGCGGCGGCGATCGCCGAAACCCTCAAAGACGAACGCCACAAGCTCCAGCAAGAGCGCGAGGAGTGCGACATCCTCTACTCCCTCGAGCACGGCGAAGACGACATCGACGACGCGCCCGAGTCGGAGGAACTGCTCGAAGCCGAGGGTGAGATGACCGGCCGCTTGCGTGAAGTCGAGGCTCTCGACCGCAGCCTCGCCGACTTCGCGTCAGTGCTGGTCAGCGCTCGTCGGCGGCTTGAAACGGCCCTGGATCTCCCCGACGCCGCCAGCGCCAATGACCTGGCCGTCCGCATGGCCGAATTGCGCGCCCGCGAAGAGGAGCGCCAGCGCTTCGCGCGCGATGTCCATGACGGCCCCGCCCAGGCATTCGCCAACGCCATCATCGGACTCGAGTTCGTCGAGCGCGCGCTCAAGTCCAACCGTGAGACGGTCGTCGAGGACGCTCTCGGGGAAATCGAGCGCATCAAATCGACAATGCGCGAGGGATTGACCGAGATCCGGCGCTTCATCTTCGATAACCGTCCGACGATGCTCACCGACCGCGGACTCGCCGCGACGGTGAAACATTATGTCCAGAGCTATCAGTCGATCTTCCCGATGGTCGTCACCGTCGACATCTCCGAGGACGTCGCTCGGCTGGAGCCGGACCAGGAGCTCACGGCCTTCCGGGTCGTCCAGGAGGGCATCCAGAACGCCAGCAAGCACGCAAAGGCCACCAGGGTCGAAGTGCGTATTCAGAGCACCGATGACGGCGGCATATTGGTGGAGGTCGAAGATGATGGCCGTGGCTTCGACCCCGAGCGTGTCAGCGCCCACGCCATGGGGGGCGCCGGACTCAAGGGCATGGAGGAGCGCGCCGCCCTATTGGGCGCGACATTCGAGATCGACAGTCGGCGTGGCGAGGGCACAACGATCAGGTTGAAGCTTCCCCCACCGAAGGCCGCCGAGCTCGATCAAGAGTAAGAATCAAGGACTTACAGGCGATAGGCTGGTACTATGCTGCTAGGAATCATGGTACCGGGTAACGGCCACGCAGGCCCAGAGATTCGAAGCTCTGCCACGAGCTCAACTTGAACGTTTCAGGAGACGATCATGCATCCGATGCAACGTATCCAGGTACTCGTCGTCGACGATCATCCGCTCTTCAGACGGGGCATCGTCTGGAGCCTCGAAGCGGAGTCGGATATGGTCGTCGTCGGGGAAGCGGCCTCCGGCGAGGAAGCCGTCCGCATGGCAGATGAGCTATCGCCCGACGTGATGGTCCTCGATATCAACCTGCCCGAGATCAACGGCATCGAAGTTGCCCGCATCGTCAAGCGCCGCAGCCCGCGAATCGGCGTCATCATGGTCACGATGCATGAGGATGACGAGCAGCTCTTCAACGCCATCCGCGTCGGCGCTGCCGCTTATTGCACCAAGGACGTGGACCCTTCGCACATCGTCTCCGTGCTCCGCCGCGTCGCCAAGGGCGAGTATCTGATCAACGAGAACGTCCTGTCGCACCCATTCGTCGCGTCCCGCGTGCTTGACCAGTTCCGCGAGCTGGCTCGTATCGACCACACACGCGACTCGGTCTTCTCGCCGCTGACCCCTCGCGAAGTCGAGATCCTCGACTGTGTGGCGCGCGGCAATAGCAACAAGGAGATCGCGTCGATCCTCGGGATCAGCGACCAAACGGTGAAGAACCACATCACCTCGATCCTCCGCAAGCTACAGGTCAATGACCGCACCCAGGCGGTGATCTACGCGCTGCGCCACGGCTGGATCAAGCTGTCCGGCGAAGAGGGCGTCGAGGTCGGTATCTAGCGTCGCGAGAATTGCCGCGCCAGTTCTTCGGTCGTCATCTTGACGATCGTCGGTCGGCCGTGCCCGCAGGCGAGCGAAGACTGGCAGGCTTCCAGGTCACTCACCAGCTCCCGCATCTCCATCAGCGATAGCGGCTGACCCGCGCGGATCGAGCCGTGACAGGCAGCGCTGATCGCCAGCGACTCCAGCCGTGAGTCCCCGCGCCCGCCCTCGATCATCTCGTCGAGCACCGTCCGCAGCGTCTCAGCGGGCGAGCGCCGAGCGACGATTGCCGGCAATGCGCGCACCACCACTGCGCCCTGGCCGAAGTCCTCGAACTCGAACCCAAGCGCGCGGAGTTCGTCCTGGCACTCTTCGAGCATCGCCATCTGGGCGGCGGACAGATCGACGATGGCAGGCTCCAGCAACGTTTGCCTCGCCGGTTCACGCGAGGCGTACTCGGCCATGATCTTCTCGAACAGGATGCGCTCGTGCGCGGCGTGCTGATCGATCAGGTATAACCCGTCGGGCCCCTCGGCTGTTATGAACGATCCAGCAATCTGGCCGAGCACGCGCAGCACCGGCAGCTTGCGCCCGGGTTCCTGGCGCGGCAGGCCGTTTTCCGGCGGCTCCCCGGCCGGCTGGCTGGGCTCGATCTGAACGCGCGACGGATTCGCCAGGTTCAGGATGCGCTGGACCCCGGGGTCCTGACTGGCCGGGTAGCTTTCCGGGCGTGGCCCGAGTGGCGCGTGGAATATTGTGGGGATCGCCTGTCGCTCGATGTTCGCGGCCAGCGTAGCCCGCACAGCGCGCTGCACCAGTGCGAACACGATGCGCTCTTCAGCAAAGCGCACCTCCGCCTTGGTCGGGTGCACGTTGACGTCGATGCGCTCGGGCGGCACGGTGACCATGATGCAGCCGACCGGCCGGCGCCCGACCATGAGCAGCGTGTGATAGGCCTGCTCGACCGCCGTGACGATCTGCCGGCTCTGCACCAGCCGTCCCTGGACGAAAACGAAGAGCCGGTCGCGCCGCGCCCGACTAAGTGACGGTAGCGAGATCACCCCGGCAACGTCGTAGCCTTCGTGGTGGTGCGGTTCGGGCACGATGTCGCAGAGCTGGGCGGCGTCCTCATGTCCCCAGACGCCGGCCGCCGCGCCGATCCGGTCCCCGCGCCCGTCGGTCGCAAGGGCACGCTGCCCATCGATCACGAGCGAGAAGGCAATGTGCGGGTAGGCCATCGCGTGCGCGGCGACGACGCGCTCGATGTAGGCAGATTCGGTGCGCGGCTGGCGCAGGAACTGGCGGCGCGCCGGGACGTTCTCGAACAACCGACGCACGAGCACCGTCGTACCCGCCCCCCAGGCAGACTGGCGCACTCTCGGGGGCCCGCCGAAGGTCACTCGCACCTCGCCACCCACAGACTCGTCGGCGGCGATTGAGCGGATCTCGAGGTCGCTGACGGCCGCGATCGAAGCCAGTGCCTCGCCCCGAAAGCCGAGCGTCTGGATACGGGTCAGCTCGTCGATGTCGCGGAGCTTGGAGGTTGTGTGTCGCTCGACGGCAATGGCCAGCTCATCGAAGCGTATGCCCGTGCCGTCGTCGCGCACCTCAATCCGCTCGACGCCGCCTTCCTCGATCTCAACGTGAATTCGAGATGCGCCGGCGTCGATGGCATTCTCGACCAACTCCTTGACGACGGCTGCCGGCCGTTCGACGACCTCGCCAGCGGCGATCTTGCCGATCGTCAGTTCAGTTAAGCGTTCGATGCTGGGCATGACGGTCAGCTACGTTTCGTCGCTCGCTACGAATCTCCAGGCGGTATCGACGGCGCGAGTGATCCCGATGCGCGGCGTCACGGCGATCTCAAGCTCGCGACGCTGCCTGCTCACGTTGAAGCGCGGCCCGGGTATGCGCTCGCCGTGATCGTCCAGGGTGATCCCGAGCAATCGCGTCGTCCGGCCCGGCCCGAACGTCGCGCGCCGGTCCTCAGCTCGGCGGACGCCGCGCAGCAACACTGCACTGGCGACGCCCTCCGGGCCGGTGACGATGTTGAAGCAAGGATACATGCCGTAGGCCGCATATACGTACACGGTGCCGGGTGGGCCGCTCATGATCGCCGCGCGCCCGCCCGGCCGGAAGGCGGCATGAGAGGCCGGGTCGTCCGGCCCACCATACGCTTCGGTTTCCAGGATCGTCGCGACGATCAGCCCGCCGCACCGATCATGCACGAGCAAATCGCGCCCGATCAGGTCTCGGGCCACCTCCTGGACCGGAGCCTCGAAGTAACTGGCGTCGAGCACCTCAAGCGGCACCCGCCAGCTCTTTCAAGCGCCGCTCCAGTAGCTCGACCTGGTGATTCGCCCGTTCCAGGCGCTCGCGCTGCTGCTGGACGACGTGTTCGGGAGCCTTCGAGATGAACTGCTCGTTCTGGAGCATCCCGGTGGCGCGGCCAACTTCCTGGCGAGCAGCTTCCAGATCCTTCTCGAGCCGCGCCCGTTCGGACTCGATATCGACCATGCCAGCCATCGGCAGGAAGATCGATGCCCCGCCGGTGAC
>DATGQR010000620.1:0-17298 GCA_035304105.1 Thermomicrobiales bacterium
GTACTGCTTGACGCGCGCGTTGCCGGTATCGGCGACGTACAGATATCCCTCGTCGACGACGATGAACGTCGGGCTGTCGAACTGCCCCTCGCCCTCGCCGAAGCCGCCCCACTCGCTCACATAGTTGCCCAGCGGGTCGAACTTCTGGATGCGGTGGTTGCCGCGGTCGACGACATAGACGAAGCCCTCCTCATCGACCGCCACGTCGTGCGGCTGGATAAACTGCCCTGGCCCATCGCCGAAGCCGCCCCACTGCTGGACGAAGTTGCCCCCGGCGTCGAGCCGAATGATCTGGTGTGTCGAGGTGTCGGCCAGAAAGATGTGATTGTCGGGGCCGATGCCGACGCCGGCCCCGGCATGGAACGCGGCCTCACCCAGCTGGCGGCCCCCCAGCGTGAAAGCCCAGGAGCCATCCTCCCGAAACGCCTCGACGCTGTCGCGAGCCGCGTCCGCAACGAGAATCAGGCCTTCGGGCGATGCCTCGGTCGGCGTGGCCGCGGCCTCGGTTGGCGTCGGGTGGTCTGGCGCAGCAGACTCGGTGGGCGTCGCGGCTTCGCTGGTCGCTCCCGGTTCGTCGGTGGGGGCAGGCGTAGGTTCATCCGGCGGGCTTTCAGTCGGAGTCGGGGTAGCCGATTCGTCGCCTAGCGCGACCTCAGTTGCGGTCGGGTCAGGATCGTCGGAGCCGGCGGAACGCGCGGCAAGGAACGCGCCGCCACCCACGAAGGCGCCGACGAGCACAGCCGCGGCGAAGAGCGCCACGACCGCGCCGATGCTCAATCTGCGCCCCTGACCCCCGGCAAGCACCCCGCCAGCTCCTCGATCTCGCTCGCTTGTCGCACCCTGCCCCTAGTTTATCCGGGAAACACCCCCCGGCGGCCGGGCGCTCAGAGGATCTCGGTCAGCGCGCCCACCAGCCGCTCGACATCGGACTCATCGTTGTAGAGATGGAAGGCCGCGCGGATGCGCCCGGAACTGCCGGTCACGAAGACGCCGCGCTCGGCCAGCTTCGCGGCGGTGGCGGGCGGGTCTGGATCCAGCCAGCTGACAATGCCGGCCCGCAGCTCGGGATCTTCCGGCGTGATGACCTCGATGTCGAATTCGCGGAGCTGATCCAATAGCTGCCCGGCGAGCCCCACGATGTGGCGCTCGATCCGCTCGACGCCGACTTCCTCGATGATCTTCAGCCCCTCGTTGAGCGCGTAGATGGCCGGCCAGTCGAGGCTGCCGACCTCGAAGCGGCCGGCGTCCGGCTTCAGCTCGTATGGGTACGCCAGGTCATCGACGACGCTGAACCAGCCAATGTCGGCCGGCTCGACGTCCGGTTGCCGAGCGCGGTTCCAATAGAGCGGGCCGACGCCGTAGGGACCGAGCATCCACTTGCCAGAGGTCGAGACGACGAAATCGCAGGCCGTCGCCGGAACGTCGATCGCGCCCAGCGACTGGGTCGCGTCGACGGCGAAAAGCGCCGGTCCACCGGCAAGCGCCGCGCCGATGGACGCAATGTCGAGCCGCAGCCCGGTGCGGTAACTGACATGCGAGGCGAAGACAAGCCGTGTGCGTTCGTCGACGGCCGCCAGCACCTGCTCCGGCTCGATGACCCAGCCATCATGGTCGACGACGCGCACCTCCAGCACCCCGTCGCGCACGCGCTTGAGCGCCGGCAAGCCGACGGACGGAAACTCAATATCCGGCGTGACGAGTACGACGTTGTCGCCCGGCTGCCAGTCAATCAACGCGTAGATCGCGGCGATGCCCTGGGAGGCGTTGCCGAGCAGGCCGATGTCACCCGGATCAGCGCCGTGGAGGCGGGCCAGCCGCTCGCGCACCTCGGCCGCCACCACGGCGTGCGCCTTGCGGCCGTTGACCGCGTCGACCTTGGCAGCGTAGTACCGCTCGGTCGCGGCGACCACATCGCGCGGCACCAGGCCCTCGGCGGCCGTGAAGAGGAACGCTTGATCCGCATTGAGACCCAGCATGCGCTCGCGAGCGACCAGCGACATACGCCCTCTCCCCCTTTTGTCGAGATAGCAAAACGTCCCATCGCGATGAGACTGTCGTACATGCCGGATGCTACCGCGGTATCTCCCACCGGTACCACGCGAAAAGTACGCTAGTACCGAGGGAAGGGCTGAAAGTCGTGGCGCCTGGCAAGGCTGGCGCCCACTCAAGCGCGAAAGGTACGTGCCTCAATGAGCGGAACCGGCGATCGTCTCTTTGACGTGCGCCAGCGCCCGACTTTCGATATCGACCTCCAGGCCATCGCCTACATCCCGGTGGTTGGTCCGGCCGCCTGGGCAGTGTACTGCTATCTGGTGGCGCGCGCTGCCGACGGCCAGACTCGCTGGCCGGATCTCATCACGATTGCCTCGGCCTGTGGCATCTCGACGTACAACGCAGGCGTGTCGTTGCAGATGCTGCTGGAGACGGGGCTGATCGCCCGCCACACCTGGACGAGCGCGCCGGACGCGCCCTCGACCTTCGCGATCGTCCCTGTCGGTCCGCCGGATGAAACCTCCGCAGCGCGGCCAGCCAGCAGCGCCGTGCCCGAGCCGTCGCTCGGCACCGACCGGCTCGTCTCGGAGGAGGTGCCGGACGAGGAGAGCTGGCGCCGCGAGACACAGGAGCGCAACGAGACGCGGGAGCTCTTCAGCCGCTTTCTCGACGCGCTGGGCGTCGACCCCGGTGAGCTGTCCGACCGCGCCCGCACAACCGTCACCGAAGCCAGCCGCCTGGCGCGGGCGGCCGGCGCCACGCCGGAGGATGTCAGCGAGCTGATCGAGCGCGTGCGACTCGAACAGCCCGACATGGTGCTGGACGCCGAGCGCATGCTCGAGTACTGGAACCAGCTCTTCGAAGAGCTCGACAAAGAGTCCCAGGACAACAACACCGAATAGCAAACGCAACTCGATCCCGCACGACGCCGGTCGGCTACCCAACGCCAACCGGCGTTCGGCAGTGCCTCATTTCCGCCAGGATCAGCTGCCAAAATTTCCCGCCGAACGCGCTGCGCCCGCCCCCGGCAATTGGCCCGGCTTGTCCGCGAGCAGGGACCGGCGGGGTATTCGACCTCCGGACTTTAGTGGAACGCTCGGGCGTGTTACCTTGTCCCGGCGACTGGAGGAGAACGGAGCAAGCGGATGACGACAACTACCCGTGCCATGGTTCGGCAGCGCGCCGGAGATGCGGTCATAGCGGCGCTCAAGGCAGAGGGCGTCGAGTACGTCTTCGGCCTGGTCGGCTCGCATGTGGTCGAGATCTACGACGCCCTGGTCGACGCGCCCGAGATCAAGCACATCACGGTCAAGCACGAGACGACGGCCAGCGGCATGGCCGACGCCTACGGCCGGCTGACCGGCAAACCCGGCGTCTGCCTGGTCACCGCCGGGCCGGGCGCCACCAACTCGCTGACCGGCGTCGCCCAGGCGTACATGGCCGCCTCGCCATTGATCCATATCAGTGGCGCCGTGCCGCGCGGCGCCAGCTTCGAGTCGTTCCACGGCGTCGACCGCGACGACTTCCTTGTGCCGACCTTCGCCCAGGTCACCAAGTGGAGCGTCGCCGTCGAGCGCGCCGAGGACATCCCGGATACATTTGCCCGCGCGTTCGCCATCGCGACGTCCGACCGCCCCGGCCCGGTGCACATCGAGATCCCGCAGAATGTGCTCTCCGGCGAGGCCAGCGACATCCCGGTTTACGAGCCGGCGCGGGTCGAGCATGTCGGGCTGGAGCGCGATGTGCTGGACACCATCGTCGAGCGCATTGCCACGAGCAAGCAGCCTGTGATCTGGGCTGGGAAAGGCGTGAAGGCCACCTTCGCACACCAGGAGCTCGCCGAGCTGGCCGAGCTGCTCGAAGCGCCAGTGATCCTCTCCGGCGACGCGGCCGGGGGCCTGCCCGACAACCACCCGCTCTCGACCGGCCAGCACTCGCTCTACCAGTTGACGCCCTTCCAGCGCGAGATCGCGGCCGAGGCCGACCTCGTGCTGGTCGTCGGGGAACGCGGCGGGACCGGCCACGCGGACCGCATCTTCGCTTCGGTGAACGCGCCGGTCGGCGGCATCTGGTTGGGCAACGCCGGCGAGGGACCCGACGCGCGCTCCAGCTTCGGCGCGGTCGCCCACGTACGGACGGCGCTCGATCAGCTCATCGAGGCCGCCGGGGGGCTGCAGCGCGGGCAAGACCCCGAGCTGCGCGCGCGACTGGAGAACGGCCGCCGCCAGATGCGCGAGGCGGTCATGGAGTGGGTCCGCGCAGAGTTCGGCCGGCGACGCCCGATGCACTACGGAATCGCGCTCGAGGCGCTGCGCGACTTCGTCGACGACGACACGATCATCTGCGGCGACATCGGCGAGCACAACCAGTGGACCCGGCTGCTCGTCGAGACGCGCAACCGCACGACGCTGATCCCCGAAGGCTACTGGGGCGCGATGGGCTTCGGGCTGCCGGGCGCAATGACTGCCAAGCTCGCCTATCCCGATAAGAAGGTCGCCTGCGTGACCGGCGACGGCTGCTTCCTTATGGCCAGCAGCGACTTCGCTACGGCTGTCGAGTACGGGATCAACCCGGTGATCATCATCCTGAATGACCGTCAGTACGGCATGATCGTCGGGATGCAGCGCGGCGCCTACGGGCGGATCAGCAACACGAGCCTCGACGGGCCGGATTTCGTCGCCTTTGCCCGCGCCTTCGGCGGCGACGGGATGCGAGTGGACGAGCCGGAGCAGATGAGCGAGGCCCTGGAGCGGGGCTTCGCCAGCGACGTCATCTTCGTGATCGACGCGCGCTGCGACTTCGACTTCCCCAGCTACAACTTCGACCGGGCACTTGAGTATGTGAAGGATCGAGCGTAGATGTCCTCTGAGACCGCCAAGCCCACCTACACCTCCAGCGAGCAGATCACCGACTGGACGATCGACGCCGCGCATTCGACGTTCGAGTTCGCCGTGCGCCACATGCGTGTCTCGACGGTCAAGGGCGCCTTCTCCGGCGTCACCGGCGAGATCCGCTTCGACCCGACCGACTTGAAGTCATCCTGGGTGCGGGCGGAGATCGACATGTCAACGGTCGACAGCCACAACGCCGGGCGCGACGAGGCGCTGCGGAGCGAGCGCCACTTCGACGTCGCCAACTATCCCACGGCGACATTCGCGAGCAAGCGCATCGAGCCCCGCCCGGACGGCACTTTCGACGTCATTGGCGACCTGACGTTACGTGGCGTGACCCGCGAGGTCACCTTCCACACCACATTCGACGGCATTCAGCGCACGCCAACCGACAGCTTCCGAGGCGCCTTCACGGCCCAGACCACGATCAAGCGCAGCGACTTCGGCTTCAGCGCCGGGACTCCGCTCCCGGGCGGTGGTTTCACGACGTCCGACGAGGTCGAGTTGACGATGCACACCAGCATCAATCCGAAGGAAGGCTAGGGCGTGGCTGTGGGACCGTTCGAGTTCCTGCTGCTGCTGTTCTGCTGCGGGATCTTCATTATCCCGGTGGCCCTGGTCGTGTATCTGTTGATCAGGCAAAGCAACAAGCCTGGCTCTCCGAGCATCAGCATTGGGACGCCACCTTCTCAGTCGACGCCTTACCGGGCAGCGCCGACCGCGGGGCCGGTGGGCGTTAGCACGCTCGACTCCAACGACCGCATCCTGGCGGGCCTCGGGTATGTCATCTGGATCGTGGCACTGGTCGTCGTGCTGCTGGAGGAGACGAAGCGCAAGCCGTTGCTCAAGGATCACGCGGTGCAGGCGCTCGCCTTTGCCGTGGCGAGCTTCGTGTTCGAAATGATCGCTGGCGTCGTCTATACCTGTGCCTCGTTTGTCAGCTTTGGGATCCTGAGCCTTATCCTCTGGCCGATCTTCTTCGTGCCGCTGATCATCGGCGCCTACTACGGCTACCTGGCCTACACGCAGGACGAACTGGTGGAGATCCCCTTCCTCACCGACTTCGTGGCTCAGCAAGGCTGGCTGGAGACGCGGAAGGCGGTGTGACCGGGGTGCGGCCCGGCTGGGTTGCCCCTCTGGCACTACTCGGCGCGGTCTGCCTGTGGGGGCTGACGCCACCGGCCACGCGCTTGCTGGTCGAGGACTCGTTCAGCCCCGCGCATATCCTGCTCTGGCGCTTCCTGGCCGGCGGCCTGCTCTCGCTGGGCATCATCGCCGCTTTCCGCCCGGCGCTGCCCGCGCGCCGCGACTTCGGCCTGGCGATTGCGCTGGGACTCTTCGGCGTGCTGGGCTTCAACGTTCCGCTGGCCTTCGGCGTGGACCTGATCGAGAGCGGCATCGCCTCGCTCCTGCTTGGCACCCAGCCCGGCTTTACGGCGCTTGCCGCGGCGCTCTACCTGCGAGAGCACATCAGCGGCCGGATGATCGCCGGTCTGGGCATCGCCCTGGCCGGTACGGTGATGGTGGCATTCGCTGGCGCGACGGGCGTGGAACTCACCGGCGGCTACGTGGCCGGCTGCATGCTGGTCCTGCTCGCCGCGCTGGCCTACTCGGTCTACACAGTCGTCGCCAAGCCTCATCTGGGAGCGCGCATCCCGCCGACCTCGGTGGCGCTGATCGGAACGACGGCCGCCTTCCCGTTCGCGCTACCCTTCGGCGCGTCCGGCTTCGGAGACGCCATCGCCAGCCTCGATCTGGGCGGCTGGCTCGCCGCGATTCTGCTGGCGGCCGGGGCCAGTGTCTTCGCGCCGATCCTCTTCCACGTCGGGCTCTCGCTCGGACGCGCCTCGAACGCCGGGGTTTACCTCTATCTCAACCCGATATTTGGCGCGGTCGCCAGCGTCATCCTGCTCGGCGAGGAGCTGCCCGTCCTGGCGGCGCTCGGCGGCGCGCTGGTGATCGCCGGTGTGGCGGTGGCCACGCTGCCAACGAGCCTGCTGCGGCGCTCCCGCCGCCGGGAGGTGGGGACGTAATTGAGAGAACCGGCGCCCAGGACCGGGCGCCGGTTCAAGTGCGGCTTCGTGGCCTCGCTAGAGCCGAACGCGGCTCTGCTTCTGCGTGGATCGCGTGATGGCATTGAACAATACCTTGTAGGTACCGCGCGCCTGGGCGCGGAACTGGGCGCGGAAGCCGATCAGGATCACCTTGCCGTCGCCCACCGAGAACTCCATCAGAGCGGGCTTGCCGGCCAGCTTCTCCTCTCCCAGGATCCAGCCGCTCAGCGTCGGGCGGTTTGCGGCGTAGTGCGCCGCAATCCGGGCGGCGTCCTCGTCGATCAGCTCGTAGACCGGGCTCTTGACGAAGACGGCCACTTCGTAGCGCCGCAGCCCAAAGCCGAGCGGATCGGTGTTGTCGACTACCAGCCGCAGCAGGGAGCCGGGGCAGTAGAACTCCTCCTGCTTGACCCCGGCCACGACGTTGCGCACCGGCAAGTGAAGCTGATCCTTGACGTAATCTCCGGCTTCGTCCAGCGCGATCAGCGTGCCGCCACGCTCGACGAAGTCGCGCAGCGACTCGGCGCCGACCGGGCCCAGACCACCGGTGTACTCGGGCGGGTACTTCTCGTCGTACTTGTTCTTCTCCGGCACGCCCTCGTCGATCCGCTTGGCGCTCTGGTGGGGCAGGATGATCGCGTCGAAACGGTCGGCGAGGTTGCCCTGCTTGACCTCGGCATCGTGCAGCACCTCGAAGGGGAAGCCGTACTGTTCGAGGATCCAGCGCACCCAGCCCTCGTCGATGTTGGCCTGCCACGATGAATAGACACCGAGGCGCGGCCGGCGCTGGGTCAGCGTGGCGAAGTCGAGTCCCTTGTCGACGCCGACGACCTCGACACCCGTGATGGCGGCCATCTCCTCGAGCGTCTCGTGCGGATCGTTGCGGCGCAGCACCACGAACGAGCCAGCCGGCAGGCCGTACTCCTCCAGCGGGCCGGCCATGCGGTGGACGATGCAGCCACGATCGAGCAGGCGGTTCAGGACCTTGAACGAGGCGTTGGTGTTGCAAGAGAACAGATAGCCCTTGACGCCCTCGCCGCGGATCACGGCCGGCGCCAGGTAAGGCTCGTACGGCTCCGTCTCGGCCTCGAACTCGCGCTTGACCTCGACCACTCGCACACCCATCTGGAGCCCCAGGGTGTGGCCGGTGATGTCGTAGGGCGCGGCCGGCGGGCCGCCCGGGTACTGGCGCAGATCGGGGTATTCCTGCTTCTCTAGCAGAGTCTTGACATAATTCCCGGCTGGCTGCTGCAGGCGGATGACCTTGGTGCCGGCGGGGTAGCGCACGTCGTCGGCCACGAACGAGGCCTTCGCGGTCTCGATCTCTACGGCGCCGGCATGCAGCGTCTCGAGTAGCTCGTAGGCGGTGATGGGATCGTGCTGCTGCTCGGGGATCAGGTAGGCGCGCGGTTCCTTGTCGCGCTCGACGATGCGCTTGTTGACCCGGTAGTAATTGCGCAGCCACTGGCGGCGGTTGCGAGCGGCATGCTCCAGGAACGCCAGCGCCGCGACCCGGTCGTACTCGACGATCTGCTCCAGCGTCCACTCGCCGCCTTCCCATGGCATGGGGTGGTTCCAGGTGCGCTCACCGGGGTCGAAGCCGCGCTCCTTGCTGAAGTCCTTCTTCTTGATCTCGACCGGCGTGGCGAGCTTGACGCTGGCGGCCTCGGAGAGCAGGTCAACGCTGCCATGGTAGTTACCGTAGGCCAGCGAGGGCGAGTAGTTGTCGAAGATGATGTTGGTGGCCACGCCGGCCAGCCCCTCGGCGGTCATGCGTGACGCGATGTAGGTGCCCAGATCGGCGAAGCCCTGCTGGATGATCGGGTCCTGGTTGGGGTCGAGGGGGTCGATGAAGGGCGGCACCATGAAGCGCGCGCCGTCACGGTACATCTGGTGCATGTCGAAGACCATCTGCGGGTGCTCGCGGTTGTGCAGCGCGACGTAGTGGCGCGTCTCGACCTGGGTGAGCATGAACCAGTCGCGGTTGTTATCGTGCCCGACGTAGTGGTGGTAGAGCCAGGGCATGGGCTGCCCCTCGTACTCGGTGCCCAGCCAGCGCTGGTACCACTCGACTTCCATGTCGTGGCCGTCTGGATTGTGGTTCGGGACAATGACGGTCACGACGTTGTCCAGGATCTCGAGCGTCTCGGGATCGTCTTTCGTCGCCAGCTGGTGGGCCAGCTCCAGCGACATCAGGCACGCACCGATCTCGGTTGAGTGCTGCGAGAGCAGGAGGAAGGCCGTCACGCGGCCGCGCTCGACCAAATCATCGACTTCGCTCTCGCCAGTCTGCCGGGGATCCCAAAGCTTCGCCAGTGTTTCGCGCAACTCGTCGCGGCGGGCGAGGTTGTCCGGCGCCGAGATATGGACGGCGATGTAGGGTCGGCCCAGCGTCGTATCACCCAGGCGCTCGACCTGGACGCGGTCGGACACCGCGGACAACTCGTCGAAGTACGCGACGATCTCCGCCCAGGTCGGTAACTTACGCGCCGTGCCCATCTTGTAGCCAAAGAATTCCTCGGTAGACTTGACTTGCTGCACGCTCATCGCGTTCCCCTCCTGAGAAGCAGCCTGGTCAATCAACTACACGCCGCCGGGAAGTCTAGCGCAGCGCCATGCGGCCGGCTTGCCGCGTACAGTAGGCTTAGACATGGGAAATCCCAAACAACACACGACGACCTTGCAACGAGGATTTGAGACAGTAACAGCATGAACGACGCTGACAAGAGAACGCTTGACGAACTCGCGGCGGTGATCGACGAGCGCCCGCCGCTGGTCGCCTTCACCGGCGCTGGCATCTCGACCGACTCCGGCATTCCGGATTACCGTGGCAAGAACGGGCTCTGGACGACCGGTTCGGCGCAGCCGGTGACATACCAGGAGTTCATGGAAGACCCGGAGCGTCGCCGGACCTGGTGGCGTGAGCTGCCCGCGCGGCAGTCTGAGGCGCGCGCAGTCGAGCCCAACGAGGGGCACCGTGCCCTGGTGCGGCTCGAACGCGCTGGCGTGCTGACCGCGACGATCACCCAAAACATCGATGGGCTGCACCGCGACGCGGGCACGCACCCCGACCGGCTGATCGAGCTGCACGGCAACCTGCGGACGATCCGCTGCACGCAGTGCGGGACCGTCTGGCCGACGAGCGAATTCCTGGTGCAGTACGGTGGAGGCGACGAGCCGCCGCCCTGCCCGGTCTGCGGCGGCATCGTCAAGAACGGCACGATCGCCTTCGGCCAGCCACTGCCGACCGAGGAGTTGAAGCTGGCGCTGAATATCGCCGAGTCGACCGGCGTGATGCTGGTGGTCGGCTCGACGCTACTGGTGAATCCTGCCGCGCGGATTCCGGCGGTGGCCAAGGCAACCGGCGCGCACCTGGCGATCATCAACATGGGCGAGACGGCGCTCGACGGCTATGCCGACACGCGCCTGGAGCTGCCGGCCGGCCCGGCCCTGACCTATTTGGCGGACCGCGTCCTCGAACTGATCGGCTCAAAGACCAGCTAAACCCTCAACCGGCATGCGTCGCGGCTGCGCCCACGACCTCGGCCGGCCGCAGCACAACCAATGTGACGAGATTACCAGGGCCACGTGCGGTGGCCCTGGCGCGCTGGAGCGGCGGGGCCGTCAGCGCTGGCGAAGCGAGCCGGGGCGGCCTGCCAGAGCTGGTAGTGCGTGCCGATGTTGCTCATCTCGATTCGCCACGCCGGCTCGTGGGAGGGCGTGTAGGTCAGACAGCGACGCTCGAAGCACTGCACCAGCACGTCGACGTAGACGTCGTTCTCTGAGACGGTGATCCAGAATGGCTCGGTGATCGGGAAGCCGATCGCCAGCAGTTGCGGGTCGAACAGCGGGCCGCGCGTCACCTCGCCGCCCTCGACCACAGGGCCGGACTGCGAGAGGTAATCCTCGAACACCGACGCGACCGCCAGCCCGGTTTCCTTATAGGTCATGCCGGCCACGACGCCATACTTCGCCATCGCCTGGCGATCCACGAAGTGACCGCCTGACGACAGCCAGCGGGAGATCGGAGTGCCCGCGGCCTGCGGCTTCCAGCTCACGTTGCGCAGGTGGCGGTAGGTCGGACCGGCCACGTCGAGGTCACCGGCTAGCGGGATCGACGCTCCACCTTCGATGAGCTCGGCGGCCAGGCGCCCCGGCGTGATGTACCAGCCACTATCCATCAGCGAGTAGGGGTTATTGATCTCCATGCGGCCCTTCTCGTAGAGCCGCTCGTAGCGGTCTCCGCCGTCCGCCGCGTTGAATTGGCGCACGTCGTCCAACGGCTGGCCCCAGACCCAGGTGCGCTGGAGTGCCCCTCCGGCGACCAGGCTGTCGGTTCGCTCCCAGAGCGAATCGAAGATCGTAGCGGCCCGAGACGGGCTATCGGCCGGACGCGGCATCGACGCGCCGTACTCGACCAGCGCCATCGCGTCGGCATACCAGTTGAGGTTGGAGCCGAACAGAACCACGATCAGGTCGCGACCGTCGCGGTGAACGACCTCGATCAAGCAGCGCCCGCAGTCGTCCGTCCAGCCGGTCTTGCCGCCGACGACGCCGTCGAGCAGATAGGGCAGCTGGTTGGTCTGGTAGAAGCTGTAGCCGTCGCCGTGATACTCGGTCGCGCCGATGATCTCGCGGAAGCCGGGCAGCTCCAGGGCATAGCGCACCAGGATCGCCATATCGGCCGGGGTGCTGAAGTGGCCGTCCTCATCCAGCCCGTGGGGGTTCTGGAAGCGGGTATTACCCATGCTCAGTTCGGCGGCCTTATCGTTCATCCAGCCGACGAACTGCTGGCGCGCCCCGGCACTCTCGAAGCTCGCGCTGCCCCCGACGCTCCGGGCAATCGCCATGGCCGCATCGTTGCCGCTCGGTAGGAGCAGGGCATGGAGTAAGGTGCGCAGGGTCGGTGTCGTTCCCATGTAAAGGCCGGCTGAGGACTCGGGAACCTTGTCGCCCTGAGTGATCTTCACGCGCATGTCGAGGTGGCCGCGCTCGAGCGCCACGACGGCGGTCATTACCTTGGTCAGGCTCGCCATGCCACGCGGCGTGTCGGGGTCATGCGCGGCCATCACCGTGCCGCTCGGTCCATCGACGATCACCCATTGCTCGGCGACGACATCCGGCGCGGCTGCCGATGCCGTCCGGGGCGTGATTCCCGGGATTGCCAGCAGAGTCGCGAGCGCCAGGACCAGGGCGTGTTTCATCATGGCAGTTCTCCGTTGGGGCAATTGCGGTTACCATGGTGCAGGGAAGTATATCGCAAGTGTACGTACACCTGTACGAATGAGGGTGAAAGCGCATGAGCGGAGCTGATGGCGGCGCCGAGGTGGTCGTCCTGGGATCGGCGCAGGACGGCGGAGTACCGCACGCCGGATGCCTGTGCCCGCGCTGCGAGGCGGCGCGAGCGAATCACCGGCTGCGACGCCTGCCGGCCTCGATCGGGCTGCGAGCCGGGGACGAGTGGCTGATCGTCGACGCAACCGACGCCTTCGAGGAGCAGATGCATATGCTCTGGTCGCGACGGCCCGCCAGCCGGGGGCACGCGGGCGAGCGGTACCGGCCACCCGAGACGGTGATCCTCACTCATGCCCACACCGGCCACTACGTCGGTATCTGGCAACTCGACCGCTCGGTGCTGGCCGCCCCTGGCACGCGAGTCCTCGCCCCACCGCGCACGGCCGCGTTCCTGGCCGCGAATGAACCCTGGGCCGGGATGGCCGCTGAGGGCTTCATTCGGATCGAGGCGCTGGAGTGGGGCAGGTCGCTGCCTTTCGCCGGTGGAGTGGAGATCGAGCCGCTGGAGGTGCCGCACCGCACCGAGACCGCCGCGCCGGACTCATCGCCCACCGACACGACGGCACTACTGCTACGCGGTCCGCGATACAGTCTGCTCTACCTGCCGGACATCGACTTCTGGGAGCAGTGGGAGCGCGACGTGGCCGAGGTGGTCGCGAGTGTGGACGTGGCGTTGCTGGACGGCACGTTCTGGCAGTCGCCGACCAGCAGAGACGTGCCGCATCCGCCAATCGTCCAGACGATGGGGCGCCTGGAGCACCTTGTGGGTCAGACTCGGATCGTCTTCACGCACCTCAACCACACTAACCCAGCACTCACGGCCGGCAGCCCGGAAGCCACCGAGTTGGCGCGCCGCGGCTTCGAGGTCGCCCGAGAAGGGATGCGCTTCGACATTTGAGTTGGTCGATACTTGACTCGCTCCAGGGGTGGCGCGTATTCCCGCATCGTGACGGAGAATCACCGGCCCCACGAAACCGGATTGCGTCAAGGGAAACGTCCCGTTCAACCATCGTAGTGGTGGAGCATGTCTCCACCACTACGATCAATGGTAGGAACGGTTCCAGCGTGCGGTCAGGGGATTCTCAACGCGGTCTTGGACATTTGGGACTGGGCTCGTGCAGGGCCGCTGGCGAGCCGGACGAACCAGGCCGGCACGGTCGCGGCTCGCCAGCGTTCCTGCCCCCGGGGAATTGTGCCCTGAGACTCGCCATGCGAGCCGCTTCGGGCGACGAAATAGAGCGCCGGCGACCGCCTGTCAGGCCACACGATAGCCGCGTTGGGGCTCCACGGCGGATTGGGAGCACCACCTTTCGAATTCGCGGATCCGACCACGCATCGACTCGCCCACGGTTTTGTTGTTCCGGCCGGTGCACAACGCCCGTGGTCGACGGGCGGGGGATGGGCCCGGCCGGGAGGCTGCAGAGCAGGCGAGCGACGCGCGCGGCGCCGGCGCTTAGCGCCCACCATCAGGCTGGCCCTCACGCGCCGCCTGGCGGGCCCACAGACTCGCCCAGGCGAGCGAAAGTGGGAGGCAAGCGTCCCTTCCCCGGGGGTGGTCCAGGGAAGAGCCTCCGACCGTTGCCGGACGGAGCGACGAGCCGCCGGTCGCATGACGTACACACGAATGAGCGCCGGCGCCTCGCTCGCGCTTGCTCCCCGGTCCGGCCTGACTGGCGGACATGCACTCATCCTGAAGGGCAGACGTGATGGTAGCGTGTGTCGATGGTTGGAAAAGGGTTGCGTCAATCCGGCCCGTCATATCAGCGAATGACTCGAAGAGCTACCCCCGATATCGGCCGGGATGTCCGCGTGGAGAATTAGCCCCGACAATCGCGGCGTGCCCGCCCGGTCGTGAGCCCGGAGACCGCCCCCACCACGCACCAACCACATCGGGGTCGTCCGAGGTTCCGTGGCAGAGACAGGCTGACTGGCCTCCAGACTCACGACCGGGCGGGCACGCCGCGCAGCCACCGCACGATGAGGGTGCGGCTCGACCTCCTGGATGTCTCGGATGGGGCGAACATCCGAGGAGGTGAACCTTCAAACTCGCCTGGCAGTCATTCGAGCGCGAGTGACCGGCAGGGCGCAGCGGTCACGAACGGGACCGCCCGAACTACTCGACCTCTCCTTCCTCTTCATCTTCACCAGCTTGGGTCGTATCCTCGTTACCGCCTTGGGCTCCGTCGGTGACGTCATCTTCGGAATCGTCGTCCAGCTCTCCGTCAAGTGAGGTGTCACCGATGGGGTGGCCTGCGTGTTCCTGCTCGCACCAGCCATCTTCATCGGCGTCCCGGCCACGATGCTTGAGGTCAGCATCGTCCTGATCGTCATGACACTGGTTGTCAACGCTGCTCGCGCGGTCGCCCTATGCGTCGCCCTCGCCAGCTTTCAGACCCTCACCGGATTGACAGGCCGGGTTGACGGGCGACTCCTCAGCCGGTGCTTCGGCGGCCGGGCGGCGGCTGTTCTCGTTCCCGGCCGGCTGGCCCTGATTCCCGTCGCTGGTAGCGACCGGACCCGGGCAGGCCGTCGCGGAGCTGGATTCAACGTCCTCGCCCCGAAACTGGCTGGCCGTCCGGACGTTGACGCCAGCAGTCAGCGTCTCGCTCCAGGAACCAGCCCAGGCGCCCGGGACGAGCAACAGCGCCAGGATCACCAGCGCCGTCAGCGCGGCTCGGCGGATTGCATTCGCGTAGCGGGCGCCCATCAGCGCTCCTTACCCTTTGGCCTCAGCAGGCTAAAGCCGGCGAAGAACAGCGGGATGCGCGCCCGGCTCCGGAGTAGCTCGGGCATCTCCGGTCGCGAGTCCGGCGGGTCGGCGGGCGTCTGGGGAGGTACGCCGCAGTGACCGTCCCGGTGACTCACGGCGGGTTCGTCGCGGCGTAAGGTCGGCAGACCAGTCAACCCTATCAGCGCCGGGACCGCTAGCAGCGCGAGCCATGCGGTCGAGAGGGAGAGCTGCCCGCCGGCCAGACCAGCAATGGCGCGCTTGAGGACAACCACCGGCCAACCGACCTTCGGAACGTGCGCGACCAGGCGCCCATCGACATCTTCCGGGTAAACCGGACTGTCGGCGGCACTGTTGTTGTCGCCCTGGGTGATGAAGATCTGGCGCCCCTCGTCGTCGAAGGTGATCTCGATGATGCGATGGAGGACGACGAGCGAGCCAGCCCTGAAGCGAATAATGTCGCCAACCTCCAGATCGTCGGGCTCGACCTGCTCACTCAGCACCAGATCGCCGGTGTACATGGTCGGCTCCATGCTGTGGCCGTGGACGATAGCTGGCCGCACGCCAAAGACGCCGGCATTGAACCAGACCAGCACGACCATCGCGAATGCCCCGGCGATCGGACCCCAGGCAATGCTGTCGTCAGGCGCATCGGCGCTGGCGCTGCGGATATCGCTCTGCTCCAGCAGGCCGACGCCTAAAACCGGCACGCCGACGCCGACCAGCGCCTCGACCGGCCAGGGGATACTGGGCAGGATCGGGAAATACCATTCAAAGGCGGCCATGATGCCCAGGTAGGCGAACGCAGCCAGCGGTCCCGACCTGAGCGCAAGATACGTAGCGAAAAGACCAGCCGCCGCCATCGGCAACCAGGCGCGCCCGGCCCACTCGAACGCGGTCGCGCCACTGGCCAGCCGCAGGTAGGCGCCGGGCGTGAAGGCGACGGCGGCCAGCAGCCCCCAGCCGGCTAGCAGCGCGACGCCCTCTCCGTAGCGCGCGGCCAGCGCCGTGGCGACTCGCCAGCGCACCAGTTCGTGCGCGGCCAGGATGCCGAAGACGAACGGGAAATAGTAGAGAATCGAGGCGAGGTCGTGCGGATAGGGCGAGTAGCCGAACCCGAAGAAGACGCCCGCCAGCATCCGGAGGACGCTCTGCAGCAGGCCGACCATCAGGCCCAGCAGGAGAATGTCACCGCGCAGCCGGCCCAGGCTGGCGCGAGCGTCGCGGCTGGCCAGGATGCAGGCCGCCGGAAGCAGCCAGAGAAGCGGCTGGCTGAGGATGATTGGTACCCACGCGTCCAGATCCGGCGCGAGCCACCAGCAGGCGGCCGCAGCAGCCAGCGCCAGCGTCGCCGGGGCGTGCCAGCCGGCATTGAATTGGATGCGCGTCATCAGCCTCATAACGTCCCGCATCTCCGCTATGAACCTCTGGGTTTAGATGATGAGGGGGAGCCGGAGGGCGATGGGGGCCCTCCGGCCTGCCTCGTGCTTCCTACCGACGAAACGTGAGTTGCTCGCTCCAAATGGCGTGGCCGAACCTTCGGCTAGCTATTGGACGGCACCCCGAACTCGCCAACGATGCTCATTCTGTAGGTCGTGTTCGGGTTCGCGTGCTCGGTGACTTCAACGGAGAACTGACACGCGACCTTGCCGCCGGCTTTCACCGTGTTCGATTCACAACCGAACGGCTCGTAATCGAACTCGGCGTCGTACGGATCGTCCTGCCCGTTATTGCCGGTTAGCGAGCCATTCTGGTACCGCTTGGTGCTCTTGAGCTCAGCGTCAACTCCGCCATTGTTGAAGATGTTGACGTTGACGGTGCACTTGAAACCGGGATACGCGTCATCAATATCGACGGTCAGGACGTTTCCATTGTTGCTGGTCGTCGGAGTGCAGGTGCCGTTCCCGTGCGGATTGACCACCTGGGCTTGCGGATTGGATCCGAAGGCCACATCGAAGTTGGTTGTTCGGACATCGCCACGCAAAGTGAGCGTATCGGCCCAAGCCGCGTAGCCGATGCCGAGGCTGAGCAATGCGACGACTGCAAATAGCGAGAAGATCGTTGAACGTCGGATGCGACGAACCATGAGGGTTGCACCTTTCCTGTATGCGATATCTCAGGGTCAAGGTGGCATGGCTCGCCCCGGCCGGAGGCTGTACATAGGCCACCGGCGCCTGTACACTCTTGTTATCCGCAGAGAGGTGGGTTTGAGCCTGCCTGCTGCCAGAAGGCCCCTGGCGCAACTAGCCCTTGCGCGGGGGCCTTACTCGTGTGTTATGGCTACTCGATAGGCGCCTCTCCTCTCTCCCGATTCGTCCCCCTAGGACTGCCACTTCGC
>DATGQR010000621.1:0-2001 GCA_035304105.1 Thermomicrobiales bacterium
CAGCGCCTCGTGCGGGAACCGCCGCTCCTGCTCGATTCCGGGATACTCGGCCATCGCTCCTCCCTTGCGCCCCGGGCGCGACTGTGGATCAAGAAAACGCCGAGGGTCAATGACGGGAGGCAGCCATGACGTCGGGTTTCGATCTGAGCGGGCAGCGCATTCTGATCACCGGGGCCGCGGGCGGCATCGGCGAGGCCACGGCGCGGGCGTGCGCTGCGCTCGGCGCGGCGCTGCTCCTGGTCGACCGGCTACCCGCCGGGGAGCTCGCGCGGCAGCTGAAGCAGTCGGGGAGCGAGGTCCAGGCGTTCGAGTGCGACGTCACGAGCCGCGCCGAGGTGGAGGCGCTGGCCGCCGCGACCGGTACCCCCGACGCACTGGTGCTGGCGGCGGGAATCTGCCCCTGGGACGACTGGCAGGATCCGGGCTGGGACGAGAAGTTCGAGCAGGTGATGGCGGTCAATGTGCATGGCTTGCTGCATTGCGCGCGGGCTTATCTGCCGGGCATGATCGAGGCCCGAGGTGGGCGGATGGTGCTGGTCGGGTCGGTCGCGGGACGTATCGGCGGGCTGGTCGCCAGCGCGCATTACGTCGCCTCGAAAGCCGGCGTGCACGCCCTGGTCAAATGGCTCGCCAAGCGCGGCGCGCCGCATGGGGTTCTGGTCAACGGCATCGCGCCCGGCCCGATCGACACCGCGATGACCCACGGCCAGGAATTCGACCTGTCGCGGATTCCGCTGGGCCGCCTGGGCGTCGCCGACGAGGTCGCCTGGCCGATCGCATTCCTGTGCTCGCCGGCGGCCGCTTACATCACCGGCACCGTCCTCGACGTCAACGGCGGCATGTACATGAACTGAGCGCAAGCTCGAGCTGTCGCGCGGGGCTCAGACCAGGTCGAAGCGACGATGAGGTCGATACGTAGATCTTCGTAGGGAGGCTTACTTACGTAACGCTCCGAATTTACCACCGCTCGGGATGTCCGTAGGGCTTGGGTCGACAGATCCACGGTCATGCTGAGGGGGGAGCCATGGCAAGCCGTCTCGCCGTTGACGAGAGTCGCGCAGGCGGCCGTCGGGATGCGCCGGTCGCGCGCGCGCCACGGGACGAACTCGAAGCCCTGCCCGGGATCGGCATCACGGTCACGGCCGAGCCGGGGCAGACGATCATCGTCGAGCGCGACCCGATCGAGCACTACTACCGGATCGTCAGCGGCACCGTCCGCCTGTACCAGTCGATCGCCGACGGCCGCCGCCAGGTGATCGATTTCCTGAGCGCGGGCGACTGTTTCGGGCTGACCGGAATGGACTGCCACGCCTACAGCGTCGAAGCGGTCACGCGCGTGGTCATGATCCGCTACCCGCGCCATCTGCTCGAGGGAGCGGTGGAGGCGGACCCGGACCTCGCGCGCCGCCTGTTTCGCCTCGCCTGCGCCGAGCTCGGCCGGGCGCAGGAGCAGATGCTGCTGCTCGGGCGCAAGACCGCGGACGAGCGCATCGCCTCGTTTCTGCTGCGTCTCGCCACAACCGACGACGACGCGAGCGAGGCGGTGGTGACCCTGCCCATGTCCCGGCTCGACATCGCCGATCATCTGGGCCTGACCATCGAGACGGTCAGCCGCACGCTGAGCCGGTTCAAGCGCGACGGGCTGATCGACCTGGTCAGCCGCCACGAGATCGCGCTGCGCGACATGGACCGGATCCGGGCCCTGGCGGAGGGCGAATGCGCGGCGGGCATCTGAGCCCGTCCGCTCACGCCTCGTCTTCAAACAGGATCCGCTCGGCGGCGCCACCTGGGTCGTCGAATTGCCCGCAACGCAGCGCCCAGAGAAAGCCGCCGAGGCCGAGGAACCGGGCGATCGGGATCAGGTAGCTTCCATCTGGGTCCGGTCGTGACCCTGCCCCTAGATTGGCCATACCATCTGGCATGCCTATCGTAATCTCGTGCAGCCTGTGGATTGATCATGACGGTCGGAGGCGAAGGATGTCGGGCGACGTCGGACCCTGG
>DATGQR010000622.1:0-4377 GCA_035304105.1 Thermomicrobiales bacterium
GTTCTCGGAGCTGAGGTGGTCGCTGTTGGAACGCAGGACCTCGTTCTCGCGCACCAGAGTTCCGGCGTCGATGTGCGCCCTCAGTCGTTTAACGTGTTGCATCTCGCTTCCTTTCACGATCACGGGTACCCCACTACCGTCGTGCGCGTCTCCAGAGCCTCCGCCTTCATCAGCTCCTCGTGCAGTTTGCCGGGGTCGACCGCCCCGTACAGACTGTAGCAATACCGATCCGTCCCCGCGTATTGGCACGGAAGGCCGCCGCACACATACATCTCGCCTTTCTCGTCGAGCCGGAGCTCAAGCCCGTGCCCCACGTTTGAGAACTGCAACTCGAACCGTACGCCAGCACGTAACAGCCGTTCGTAGTACTCGCGGGTGATGAGCGTGACGGTCTTCTTTCGTCGCCGGATGGTCACGATTTCGAGACCTGACGCCCGGCATTCGCGCTGTATACGCGCGCCATCAAATTCCGCGTTCGTGCTCTTGAAACTCCAGTGTTGTTGCATCTCGATTCCTTTCACTTCGCCTCCAACCCCGTCACGAACTCGCGCGACATCTCGGCGACCAGATAGCGCTTGAGGGCGGCGCCGGTCTGCGCCAACGTCTGCTCCGGCCAGTCCCACGCCTGCACCATGCGCGCCGCTCGCCGGTCGTAGCGCGGCGTAGCCAGCTCCTGAATCGCGTGGCACTCGACGATGGTGCACATCAGCGAGTCGGGCACGTAGCGCGTGCGGTGACCCGAGCTGAACTGATACCCGTGCCGCCTACGGCGGACCGTGATTTGGATCATGTTCCTCACCTCCTGAGACCCAGTGTAGTCACAATTCGACCACGGTCAAGGTTGTTGCCGATCTTTTTCACGGGCGAAGCGGCAACTGTTGCACGGGCTGGAGCACCTCTAGCACGCGGAACTCGATGCGGGTTACCTCGTCCATCGGGTCACACTTCATGTGCTTGCAGAAAAACTCGACGAACTGCGGCCCACTCAACCCAGGGAAGCCCTCGCGCTTGGCTTCGGCGTGCGTGCACCAGAACAGTGGCTCACGGCACACGCCGACCACGAGGATGCGGGCGAGCTTGCGCGCCTGCTCACCGGGCCGCAACCCCATGCATTTGTTGACCGCGAGCAGCTCGGTGCCGGCTGTCAGCGTGCGCCATCCCAGCCGGCGCGTGACCGTCTTGGTTCCGTCGCAAATCTGGCGCTCGGTGAGGGCAAAACTCATTCTTCGCACAGTTCCTCCTGCATCTCCCGCTCCCACTCGTCCGCGATGAAGGCGTCGATGCACCCCGGCAGACATGGCTCGTCGGCGTATCCGAGCGGTGTCGCCTGGGGCGTCGCCTCAGCCACTGACCCAATCCTCCGGTTCGCTCGTCGCCGAAGCGTACGTGCGCACGTAGGTGCCCGGCTTGAGATTTGAGCGCTCGAATCGGCGCTCGAAAGCCTCCTCGACCGCGGACAGTCGCTGAGGCGTCGCGCTCGGCAAACGCCGAGCCTTGGCCAGCAGGCTCTCGGCGAGCTCTCGATCCAAGCGCGCGTCCTCCCGCATGTTCCGCTCGATCCCGAGCCAGCGCCAGTCTTCCGGGCTGCGCGCGCGCTCGACCCGCAGCCGCTCTTCTTTGCGCGCCGCGGCCTGCTCCCGGCACCATTCGCAGTGCAGTCTGACGTGGAACTCGTACTCGGCGCCGCAGCCCCAGCACATCCACGTCCCGTCGGTGCATTCGAGCCGCTCTTTGCGCCCGATCGCCAACGCTGCGGCGAGCTGGTCACCCGCCACATTGACGGTCGATGCGGCGCTCATCTCACGTCTCCGTGGCAGTCGACGATCAGCACTGGGTGACCCGAGAACTGCTCGGTGAGTCGTCGCAGACCCGCCGCCCCGAGGTGCTCGAGAAGCCCGGCGCGCGTCAGGCCCGTGGTGGCGATGGTGGGCAACCCGGCGTCGTAGCGACGGTCGAGCACGCGCCAAAGCGCGGTCACCTCCTGCCCGGCCCGAATGTCGTCCAGCACCAGCCTGGACGCGTTACTGGCGACGCGCACGGCCTCTGGCTCGCCGTCTCCGAGTCGGTGCTCTCGCTCGCAGACCGAGAGCTGGTCGGCCTTGACCCAGTGCGCTAAACGACCCGCCACGAGGAACCGCGCGGCCGATGTCTTGCCGCACCCGCTCGGCCCGAGCAGGATCGCGCTGGGCGTGCGCGGCCTGCAGCCGAGGACAGCGTCCGCCAGCTTCGGCCAGCAGCGCTTACGGACGGCAGCGATTGCGCGCTCCAGGGCGACCCTCTGGAGCGCGCGTTGCTCCGGGGTAGGGCCAAGGGGCCGCGGGGGCTCGCCCGGGCTCACAGGGGCCAATGCGACCCGGGAAAGGGCACTGGCGACGGGCCCCGACATGGGCGGCGGGTTCGTGGGTCGCTCTCGGGGCGACAGCGGCGGGGTCTGCGCAAGTAGCGCATCGAGCTCTTCTGCGGTCATTGGATGATCGTCGCTTTCTGCCAGGGGTCGATCCCGGCATCGGGTTGGGAATGGGGGCGTGAGCCGCGGCCGCGAGAGGCCTTGGCGAGCTGGTTCGCTCGCTCTTTCGCCCGCTTGATGAGCCAGGGGTGGAGCCGCTCGACGCCGCGGTCGGGTAGCCCGGCGCCCCAGTAGTGGGCCCACGTGCTGCGGGCCTGGTCGGCCGAGACGCCAGCCATCACGGCCGCTTCGAGGTAATCTCGCGATGGCTCCTCGGAGGGCAGCGAGTGCGTGCGCGAGACGCCGCCCTGAGAGGCTTTCGTGACCCGACGGGCCTCGGCAGCATCGAGGGGCACCGGAGCCCTAGAAGGGGCCGCGGGGGCCCGGGAATCGGTATCCTCGGGCGTAGGGCGTGAGCCGGGTTCTGCCTCGCGCGGAGATCCAACCTGATCAGGTAGATCCGGATCAGAGGGAGATGGGGTAGGGAGTGGGGGTAGGGAGTGGGGGTAGGGACGCGCGCGGGGCTCGCGCACACTTGAGTCACCGGCTTGAGCGTGCTCAAGCGAGACTTGAGTCTGCTCCAGCGGTGGTGGCGGAGGGAGTACGCTCTCCGGCTCTCGATTGTTTGGCCGCTGATGGTCGAGGAACGCTGGGATCCAGCCGTAAACCTTGCCGTCGACGACATACTGAACGATGAACCCCTCGGCGCGAAGGAGCCCCATGGAGCGCTCGAAGTCTCCGCCCCAGTAGGGCAGGATCTGAGACTTCAACATCGCGGGCCGCCACTGAAACCGACCCTCGCGGTCCGCGTTGACCCAGAGCCCCTCGAAGGACTGGAGGATGTGCTGGTCCGGGTGAGCCTGGATCAGCGCCCACAACTCCTCGTCGAAGAAGACATCGGGCTTGAGTTGGCGGATGCGCCCTCTCACTCCTGCCCCACCGCCGCGTACTCGTGCAATTTGCGGTAGAGCGTCGCTCGCCCGATCCCGAGCAGCTCTACCGCGTGGCTCAGGTTGCCGCCCGTGAGCCGCACCACCTCGAGAATGTGGTCTCTCTCGACCTCTGCCAACGTCTTGGCGCTCACGCTCCGCCGCGGTTGGCGGGGCGGCAAGCTGGTAATCGTCCTGGTTTGCTCCACTGCGTTCGTCTCCTGGCTGAACTGCCACTGGCGATATGCCTCGCGACGAGAGACGTGTCAACAATGATGACCCGTTGACTAGGTGGGTGGAATGCGACCACATTCCGAGCATGGCGGAGACGAAGAACAGCTACGTGCGCACGCGGTGCACGCAGGCGGAGCGAGAGCGTTGGGCTGCGCTGGCGAGAGAGCAGGGGGTCAGCCTGAGCGAGCTGATACGGGGGCTGTTGCAGCGAAGCGATCAGCGTCTCAGAAGGGCGCGCATCAGCAGGTGACCTTCACCGCCAGCGCTGGTAGACGGGACGCGCCAAGAGCTGAGACAGCGGCACATAGCCGGGCTCCAGCGAGATGGCTACCGTGCTCTCGTACTGACGGAACGGAACGTCGAGCAGCTCGTCGTAGAGCGCATCGGTATCCGGCACGGCGTCAGCGGGCTCGCCGTCCATGACGCCGATGGCGGAGCGGATGGCTTTCCAGGTGGTCACGCTGGAGCCTCTCCGTACAGGGCGCGCCACAGTGGACCCGGCGAGGTGTCCGGAGTGGCCTCGATATCGTGGTACGATGACGAGCCGCCGCGCCAGTATCCGGATCGCATGTGCCGAGATGCCTGGCTGACCACCTCTCGCTCGGTGAGCCCTGGGCCGTACCGGAGCGCGCCGGGCTGCACGGTCCACGTGACGGACCGCTCCTCAGCCTCGATGGCCGAGCGCTGGCTGAGACGGACGTGCCAGCCTCGTCCCCAGTAGCTATCACCCCGACTGCCCGAGCACATGTCGAGCAGCGCCTGCCGAGC
>DATGQR010000623.1:0-4642 GCA_035304105.1 Thermomicrobiales bacterium
GAAGATGACGACCAGCAGGCCGAGGACGAAGCCGCCCAGATGCAGCACTGCCGACGGCAGCCGGCGCCACTTCGAGACGACGAAGCCGGCGACCAGCCCGGCCACCATCACCCCGGTCAGGATCCCGAGACCGTCCGCCCAATCGGCGCGCTGAATCGAGAGGACCGAGATGTAGACGATCAGTGCGCTGAGGATGACGGTTGACCATCCCTCGCGTACTGCCAGTTTGCGCATCGTGCCTCCTAGAAGTGTCGTGGAGCGTCGTGTCATGTCAGGATGCCGCCGGGCGTCACCCGCGCCAGCGGGGGTGGTGACGTGGGAGTGGAAGCCCTCTCATTGTACTGCTCGCCCCGCCCGGCATGACGCGCCGACGTCACCAGCCAGACGCACGCCGCGACGAACAGCGCCGCCAGCAGCGCCACGACGCCGAAGATCGCCAGCGCCTGCGCGGGGCTGGGATCGACGCCGTCCTCGATGCCGATCAATGCATAGACGAATCCGATTGCCATACCGTTCCAGCCGGCGTGGAGCGCGACGCTGACGCCGAAATACGGCAGGAAACCGCGGCCCGTCTCCCGGTACCGGTACCAGCCCAGCGTGACGAGCGTCGTGGCGGCTACGTGCATCACCACGACCGGCGCGCGGATCACGATCATCTGCTGCCAGTCGAGCGGCGAGCCGAGCGTGTAGCCGACGCCCTCGATGACGCCGAAGCCCAGACCCGCGGCGGCGCCGGCTACGAGCGCATCTGCCCGGCTGACGGCCGCTCGCCTGGACAGCAGCAAGATCGGCCCGACCGCCTTGAGCAGTTCCTCGCTGAACGGCGCGATCACGGCGATCAGCGAGGCCAGGCCCACGGCGATCGTCGGGGACTCGACGATGCCTGTCACGTCCGTCAGCGCCCCGTTCTCCTCAAGGTCTTCGAGATAGTTGCTGAGACGCTCGTTGAGGTTAGGATCGAGTTCGAAATCGGGGTCGGCGGCGATGAAGCCGGAGAAAGCCGCAATGACAAGGAGCATCGCGGCCGCGCCCTGAATCGCCAGCAGCAGCATCGGCGTCAGCAGCGCCCCCCAGACGCCCGGCAGGATGAGGTTCTCGACGGGCAGCCGCCGTTGCGGCAGCCAGTTCGCGACCAGGCGCAGGAAGAACGCGGCGACGGCCGCGAACGCGCCGACCGCGAGCAGCGGCGCGAGATATTCGGCTCGCTCAGCATACCGCAGCCCGAAGCCGATCCCGACCAATACCGCGAAGATCGCCAGGCTCATCCAGAGCGGCGGGGTCCGCAGGCTCGGCCGCACGCCGTCCTTCCAGCCCAGCGTGGCGACGACCCAGAACAGGCCCAGTGCCAGGCCGAACATTCCGATCCCGCCCAGGCTGCCGTAGGCGGCCGTCGCGTCCCGGCGGTCATCGGCCAGCGCGACGAGCGCGGCGTAACCCAGCGAGACAAACAGCCCGCCCGCCACCAGAATGCCCGCCAGGATGCGGTGGACCGTCGGGCTCACCGGCGCCTCACCGCGATGCCGGCGGCGTGCGCCGAGAGCGCCTGGCTGATATCGTCGCCGTACTTGACCAGGTACGTCGGGATGTTCACCGATGCCAGGTCCGAGACGACCATCAAGCTGGAGCCCTGGCCGCCGAAGGTGTTGGCCTCGATCGCCACGGCGACGCATTGCACGTTGCGCGTCACGATGTTGATCAGCGCCTGCACCCAGCTCTCATCGGTCGAGGGCGTGATCGCGATGACCGTGCTGTTGCGCGTGAACAGGCCGCCTTCGGCCAGCAGCAGCTCGGAGAAGGGCACGTCGCCGGTCGCCCGGATCAGGGCCAGCTGCTCCAGGATCTTCAGCATCTGGCGCCCGCCGCGGTCGGCCGGGATTACCGTTGTCCGGGAGGAGTTGGCGATGAAGCCGACGTTGCGGTTCTGGTTCAGGAAATGCCGCGCCAGCGAGGCGGCAATCGTCACGCCATATTCCTCGGTCGAATCGAGCCAGAACGAGAGCGGCACGTCGCCCGTCTGGATCGTGGGCATCGACGACCCGCCCAGCGCGCCGGCCTGGACCGAGGCATCGAGGTCGAGCACGATCCAGAGGTCGGCCGTCGGGTCGAGCTCGAACTCCTTGACCATTGGCCGGCCGGTCCGCGCCGTGGCGCGCCAGGCAATGCGGTTGAACGCGTCACCCGGGAAATAGTCGCGCACGCTGGCGGCGTTGGGCGTGACGAAGGGCGTGCGCCGCTGAATGGCCGAGCCGCCGGGCAGTTCGCCGACCGGCAGGGCGAACTGGCTCAGGTCGACCGTCGCGGGGTAGACCAGCAAGTCCTCGGTATGCGGGATCAGCTCGTAGCGCGGGAAGAGCCCGAAGGGGTCGCCGCTGCGCAGGAGCATCGGCCCGATGCGGAACTTGCCGCGCCGCGCGACCGTGGTGTCCACGCGCCAGCGGTTGGAGTCGTTGGGTCCGAGGTGAACGACCCGCGAGACCTGATGACCGGGCAGGTTGGACTGGTCGAGCAATTCGACCCACAGCTTCGCCAGCCGGCTGCGGTTCTGGACGCGCACCCGCTCTTGAAACACCTGGCCAACCTGTGCCCGGTCGGAGCGCGCGTCGCGGCTCACCGTGACCCCGCGCAGGCTGAAGAAGCTCCACACGTAGCCCACCACGAGCAGGCCGATCAGCGTGAAGAAGATGTTGTCGAGGACGTCCCAGGTGTTCAGCTGGGCCAGGATCAGGATGACGAGCGCGATGATGGCCAGCTTGAGGCCATTCATTAGCTGCTCCCGCGCCCTCGCCAGCCACGCGCCGGCGTGCCGACCGGAGCGGCGTCGCGCCCGGCACCCGGCACCGGAAGCGTCGAGATGATCTCGCGAATCACGGCGCGCGAGTCGATATTGCGCATGCGCGCCGCCGGGTTGACGATCACGCGGTGCGCCAGCGTCGGCTCAGCCAGATCCTTGATGTCATCGGGGATCACATAGCCGCGCCCCTGGATGGCGGCCCAGGCGCGCGCCGTGTCGCGCAGGGCGATCGTGCCGCGCGGGCTGGCGCCGAGGTAAATGTGCTCGTGCTGGCGCGTGGCCTCGACGATGTCGACGATGTACTCCTTGAGGCGGTCGTCGACGTGTACTTCCTTGATCGCGTCCTGCGCCGCGAGCAGCCCCTCGGAATCGATCACCTGCTCGACGGCGTCGATCGGGTGGCTGGTGCGCTGCGAGTCCAGGATGGCAATCTCGTTCTGGCGCCCCGGGTATCCCAGCGAGAGGCGCACCAGGAAGCGGTCGAGCTGCGCTTCGGGCAACGGGAAGGTGCCCTCGTACTCGATCGGGTTCTCGGTGGCCAGGACGACGAACGGCTTGGGCAGCATGTGCGTCACGCCATCGACCGTGACCTGGCTCTCTTCCATGGCCTCCAGCAGCGCCGACTGCGTCTTCGGGGTGGCGCGGTTGATCTCATCGGCCAGGACGATCTGGGCGAAAATCGGGCCCGGGCGGAACTCGAAGTCGGAGTCGCGCATGTTGAAGATGCTGACGCCGGTCACGTCGCTGGGTAGCAGGTCGGGCGTGAATTGGATGCGCTTGAAGGTGCTGCCCAGGCTGCGGGCGATCGCCTTGGCCAGCATTGTCTTGCCGACGCCCGGCACGTCTTCGACGAGTACGTGGCCGCGGCATAGCAGCGCGATCAGCACCAGCCGCACTTCACGGCTCTTCCCGATGATGACCCTGTCAACGTTGCCGACGAGTTTTTCCGCGATTTGCTGGACGGCGTCCATCGTGTTCCCTTCTCGGCGCTTGAGGGTGCGCCGTGACACCTGAGGAGTGCACACCGGCGTGGTGCTTGCAACGGCTCAAAAGCAGGATATGCAGGCTGTGACGCTGTAATGTTAATACGCACAGGCCGGCTGGACGGATGGATGTGTCACGACCGCCGCACTGCTTTGGCGAACGTCACGCTCCACGGAAACCTGACTGTGACGGATTATAGCAACCTGACATCCAGTCATGGCCCGCTCGCCGGTGAGCCATTCGAGGCCCCGCGCGAGCGGCTGTACGTTCATCTCACGTAGCATGTAGGATCATGAGGCGCGCCATCATCGCGCCCGCCCGGCCCGGAAAGGAACCTCGCGTGTCCAAGACCATGCCCCTGCTGGAAGATCGCCCCCGCCTCGTCCTCGTCGACGGTCATGGGCTCGCCTTCCGCGCCTACTTCGGCATCCCACCGACGCTCTCGACATCATCCGGAGAACCCACCAACGCCACCTACGGTTTCACCTCGATGCTGCTCGACGTGCTGCGCGAGCACGAGCCGGACTACATCATCGTCGCCTTCGACGTCGGCGAAACGTTCCGCCACGAGCAGTTCGACGGCTATAAGGCCCACCGCCGACCGATGCCCGACGAGCTGCGCCCGCAGATCGAGCGCATGCGCGAGGTGCTCAAGGCCCTCAACATCCCAATCTATGAGGTGGTCGGCTACGAGGCTGACGATGTGATCGGCACGCTCAGCCGCCAGGCCGCCGAGAAGGGCATGGAGACGATCATCATCACCGGCGACAGCGACATGCTCCAGCTCGTCGACGAGCACGTCCGCATCGTCCTGCCCGGCAGCCAGCGCTTCGGCGAGTACCGCATCTTCGATCCCGAAGCCGTCGT
>DATGQR010000624.1:0-12654 GCA_035304105.1 Thermomicrobiales bacterium
GAGCCTGCCGTACCAGCCTGTCGCGCTCTTCGCCCTTCACGGCGCCAGCTCCCAGGAGACGTGTCGTTGACAGAAGCGGATGCGTCTGGATTCTATCCTACACGTCTCTTCTGGCCGGGCGGCTCAGGCGGACCGCCGGCGCTTTCCGAACACGATGACGAACATGTAGTCCTTGTCGGCGGCGTGGGGCGAGAAGAAGTCAACCACGTCGTCGTCGATCGAGGTCGAGCCGACGGCGCCCAGGCCCAGCGCGTGGGTGGCAAGGTGCATCTTCTGGGCGCGCAGCGCGCCTTCGAGCTGGGCGATGCGGTAGCCGCGATTGCCGTAGGCGTCGAGGACCGGGCCGAGGTCGACCAGCGAGTAGACGTTGACGTGCGCGTCGGCGGCGTACTGCTGCCCCGCAGCCAGCCGGGCGGCGTCCTGCCGGAAGTCGCCGGCCGCCAGCAGTTCCAGCGCGCCGCGCTCGGGGTGGTAGGCGTAGCTGCCCTGTTGGAGGTTGTCGACGTTGTTGACGATCAGGTAGGGATCGACGAAGGCGCGCGAGTTCGGGTCCAGGCAGTCGAAGGCGAGCGGGCGGTAGGCGCGGTCCAGCATCGTCGAGACGGTCTCGAAGGCGATCGGCGCGTCGACGTCGTAGTTGCGCGTCGAGCGCCGGCGGCGGATGGCCTCGTCGACCGGCATGGCCGGCAGGTCCGGCGATGCGAGCGGGCGGAGTGGAATTTCGTCGCTCACCGGCTGGCTGTCGAACGCCGCACGCTGGGCGCGCCATTCGGCCGCCTCCGTGCCGGACGAGAGCGACGACTCGGCGTGCATCTCCCAGATCAGCGGGAAGTCAATCTCGCCAGCGGACACCGGGCGGGTCGGGTGGTCGACCGGCTCGACCTCGGGGCGGGGAGCGGGCGTGCTGCCGGCGCCCAGCGGGACGATCGCGACGGCGGCCTCGCGCTGGCCGTTGACGCCGAGCAGGCGGTTGAGCGCGGCATCGTCGAAGCCGAGCACGACCTTCGATCGCAGCTGCTCGGCGCTGGCGACGGCCAGGACGTTGCCCAGCGTCGTGCCCAGATCCCACCAGGTGTGGCGGTAGGCGCGCTCCTTGTAGCGCCAGGCGTTGCGCCAGAAGGTGCTGGTCGCCACCAGCAGCGCTGGCGCTTCTGCTACCGATGGTTCTCCCCCGGAAGCTTCAACAACCGCCCCTCGATAGTCGCCAGAACGAACCCGCCCGAAGCGGTGGGTGTCGGCGGCGTAGTGGTAGACGCCGGCGGCGAGGCCGGGGAGATCGCCAGTTACGTAGTAGAGCTCCAGGTGGTAGCGCGCGCCAGTGCCGCCGGCGGCGCGGTAGAGGATCTCCCGGCCGGTGCCGTGGCTGCCGCGCTTGAGGATGCCGTTGGAGAGCAGGGCGACCCGCGCCAGCGCCGCCAGGTCCGGCGTCGCATTCAACTCCATCTCCGCGCCGGAGAAGGCGATCGCCTCCAGCAGCGGCATGTCGAAGGGCGGGAACTCGGCCGGCAGCTCGATGGTCTCGAGGTCGGTGTAGACCTTGAAGGGGTGCGGCTCGTTGGACGGGCTCTGCTCGCCCATCGCGTCCCGGTAGTCCGGGGCGATGCCCATCACGAACCGCACTTCGCCGTCCTGCTCGATCAGCCTGTACTTCGTGGTTTCGTGGAAGTCGCGCGCAATCCGCGTGTCGCTGTTGGGCATCCTGGCTCACCTTTCGGTCTGTGCTCGTGCCGGCAGATAGGGTAGCGCGTGGCTGCTTGCCTGTAGAGACATGCCGCGGCAGCGTTAGTAGATCCCGCCCAGGCACAGCCAGCGGTAGTCCGATGCCCTGGGGAAGAGCGGGCGGGGCGCCGAGGGGCGCGCCCCGCCCGTCGATGTAGCGCGATCCAGCTCGTCCGGATTACGGCGAAGCCGGGATAGTGTTGGGCCGCTCGACGCTCGTGCAGCGGTCGTGGCTCAACACCCAGCGGTTGGCGCCGGTGTAGCGGTTGACGCAGGTCAGCAGGTCTCCGTCATCGGGCAGAGTGTGGGTGAAGAATGTGCCCGGGCAGGCGTGGCCGGATAGATAGCGGACTTGCCCCGTGTAGCGGTTGATGCAGAAGCTCGTATCGACCGGCTCGATCGCGATCGTGGTGGGCAGGCAACTGCCACTGCCCGGACTGGTGACCTGGCCCGAGTAGCAGTTGGCGCAGAGCGGGAAGGTGGATTGGACCACCTCGACCGCCCCGATGTCGCAGCCATCGCCCTGCGGTCGGCTGATGCCGGGCTGATCCGTGGCGACATCGACCAGGCAGGCGCCGCTGTCGAGCTCGGGGCTGCCAGGCTACGGCAGGTGAGCGAACGTTGGCCCGCCGTAGTTGCCGAGCGGCGTGAGATCGGCGTCGGTGTTGTCGAGGTCCCCGGAGCCGCTCAAGGAGCAGGACGCATCGTCACTGAGGTTGTGGCCCAGGGAGGTGATACCGTCCGGGCCGGCGCAGTTGTCGCCGGAGACGCTGTTGGCGATGAGCGTGTTTTGGAGGGTGATGCTGCCCTCGTTGTAGATCCCGCCGCCAACTGGAGCCGAGTTGCCGCTGATCGTGCTGTTGATGATCTTCGCTGGGGCTGTGTTGTAGAGCGCGCCGCCGCGGTTGTCGGCAATGTTGTCGCTGAGCGTGCTGTTGGTGATCTCCAGCGCGCCCTCGTTGTAGACCGCGCCACCACCGTCATTCGCGCACACTCCGCCTGTCAGGGTGAGGCCGTCAAGCTCCAGCGTGACGCCGGCTTCAACGCTGAAAATGCGGTCGAAGCCCTCTTCATGCTCTAGCGTAATCTCGCCGGAGCCGACGATGCGGGTGTCCGTGGTGATTGTCTTCGATGAGCTCAGCAGGATCGTCCGATCGTCGTCATGGCAATCAAACGTCACTTCTCCGCCTCCTGCGAGCGCGGTGTCCAGGGCTTGCTCGGTGCAGCTGCCGGGTGAGCCGTCCCCGACCGTGCCGCCCGCCCGCACTGAGTTATTGGATGTGATTGCGATGAATGCGCACAGCATGACGGCGCCAACGACCAGCCGCCAGGTCTGTCTCATCTCTACCCTTCATTGTTCCAGGTATGTCGTTGGGCAAGTTCACGACAAAGACCTGCCCCCTCTATGCCCTTATTCCGGGCTGACCCCGTGAGCTGGCGTGCCTGCTGTCCTGGCGCACTAGTTGACGTATTGGCACCCGCGTAGTAGAGTCCCCACGTTAGGCGAGAGATTGGTGAGAGAATTCACGATGTCGAAACGGCTTCAGACAAGGAACGAGCGACCTAGGCGCGGCTAGTCTGGCGGACTAGCCACACCGCAGCCGATCGCGTACTTGTGTTCGTTGTTCTGGAGTCATCGTGATGAGCCAATCAATTCGCGTCTCAACATCCCCATGTCCCCATAACCCACTTCCCTGCACGCCGCTGCCTGGACGTTTCAGGACGCGCGCCTGACGGATCTCGCCGCGCCCTGATCGGGCCCGACGTCATCCTGCTCAGGCCGCCGCAGTCCCGGCGCAGTTCACCCGCGCCGCGTTCGGATTCAGGTGTGTATCAGGAAGTGAGTTCCACACGATGACGACCAACAATGGCCAGGGCGCGCTGCTGGCCGGCGCGCTGAAGAAAATCGAAGAGACCGACGTCCCCGAACTGAAGAAGATTGCGATCGCCTTCTCCGGCGGCCTCGACTCGACGCTCTGCATCGTCCTGGCGCGCGAGAAGTACGGCGCCGAGGTCGTGCCGATCACCGTCGACGTCGGCCAGGGCCAGCAGGAGATCGACCAGGCCTTCAGCAAGGCCCAGGAGTTGGGCATCACCCCGCTGCTGATCGACGCCAAGGATGAGTTCGCCAATGAGTGGCTGACCAAGGCGATCCAGGCCAACAGCGACTACAACGGCTATCCGGTCTCGACCTCGATGACCCGCCAGCTGATCGCCGCCAAGGTCGCCGAGAAGGCCGCCGAGCTGGGCTGCGACGCCCTGATGGAGGGCTCCTCGGGCCGGGGCAACGACCAGTACCGCATGCACAACGTCTTCTCAATCTTCGCTCCGGACCTGAAGATCCTCGTCCCGGTGCGCGACTTCGACCTGACGCGCCAGGAGGAGCTGGCGCTCTGCGAGCATTACGGCGTGCCGGTCACCGAGATCATCTCCGGCGGCGATGATAAGACGCTCTGGTGCCGCTCGATCGCCAGCGGCGGCATCGGCCTCGACACCGAGCTGCCGGACGAGATCTGGATGTGGCTGACCCCGCCGCAGAAGGCGCCGGACGAGCCGACGACGATCACCCTGACCTTCGAGAATGGCCTGCCGGTGGCGCTCAATGGCCAGCAGCTGTCGCTGCCGGCGCTGATCGAGCAGCTCAACGAGATCGCCGGCGCCAACGGCATCGGCAAGATCGATATCTTCGAAGACGGCATCATGGATCTGAAGTCGCGCGAGATCTACGAGGCGCCCGGCGCGAAGGTCATCCTGGCGGTCCACAAGGATATGGAGTCGGCCACGCTGACCAAGCAGCAGCTGACCTTCAAGAAGATGGTCGATTCCCAGTGGGCGTCGCTGGTCTACCACGGCGAATGGTTCCAGCCGCTCAAGGCCGACCTGGATGCCTTCATCGCCAGCACCCAGGCGGTCGTCCAGGGCACCTGGACCGTCTCGCTCTACAAGGGCAACATCGAGATCATCAAGCGCGAATCGCCAGCGATGCTCTTCAAGCCGGAGATTCGCTCGATCGCCGGCAGCGGCTTCAACCAGCAGCTGTGCGGCCCGGCCGCCTACATCCGCGGCCTGCCGTTCCAGATCATCGCCCTGCGCGACGCCGACGTCGCCAAGGCGAACGGTGTCGGGGAGTTGGTGAGTGCCGATTAGGGAACTGGGAAGAGTTAACAGGAAACTGAGGAAGACCGGTCCTAACAGTCTTCCTACAACCGATAACCTACAGACTATGAACTACTGACTGTCTTATTCTCCTCTCCCGCGTACCCCCTGGGTGATTGGGAGAGGGGCCGGGGGTGAGGGACGAGTGACCACAACACAACCACCAAAGCTCTGGGATAAGGGCTATGACCTGAATCCGCTGATCGAGGCGTTTGAGGTGGGCGACGACGTCGCCTACGACAACCGGCTCGTGATGCCGGACGTGCTGGGCTCGATCGCCCACGCCGCCGGGCTGGCGAAGATCGGCGTGCTCGATCAGGAAGCGTTCCAGGCGCTGCACAAGGGCCTGGCGCAGATCGCCGAGCTCTACGAGCAGGGCCAGTTCATGCTCGAGCAGGGCGACGAGGACGTGCATACCAAGATCGAGAACTGGCTGACCGCCAACGTCGGCGACCCCGGCAAGGAGATCCACACCGGGCGCTCGCGCAACGACCAGGTGCTGGTCGACTTGCGGCTCTATACCCGCGAGGCAATCCTGCCGGTCTACCGCTCGATCCTGAGCGCCTGCGAGGCGTTGCACAGCCTGGCCGAGCAGTACAAGGACACCCCGATGCCGGGCTACACCCACATGCAGCGGGCGATGCTCTCGACGGTCGGCGTCTGGGCCGGTTCCTATCTGGAAGCGCTGCTCGATGACCTGAAGCTGCTCGACGCCGCGGTGGAGCTGAGCAATCAGAACCCGCTTGGCTCGGCTGCCAGCTACGGCGTGCCGCTGCCGCTCGACCGCCAGTACGTGGCCGATTTGCTGGGCTTCCCGAAGGTCCAGAACAACGTGCTCTACACCCAGCTGGCGCGCGGCAAGTTCGAGGGCGCGATCGTCCAGGCGCTGGCCCAGGTCATGCTCGACCTCTCAAAGCTGGCCCAGGATATCCTGCTCTTCACGACCTCGGAGTACGCCTTCTTCAGCCTGAACGAGTCGCTGCTGACCGGCTCGAGCATCATGCCGCAGAAGAAGAACCTGGGCGCGGTCGAGTTGCTGCGCGCCCGCGGTCAGGTGATGCTGGCCTACCAGCAGCAGATCATGGGCATCCTGACCGGCCTGCCGTCCGGCTACAACATGGACTCGCAGGACACCAAGAAGCCCTTCATGGACGCGCTCGACCTGGCGGCGCAGTCGGCCGCCGTGGCCGCGCTGGTCGTCAGCCAGCTCGAGCCGAACGAGGAGCGCATGATCGAGGCCTGTTCGCCGGAGCTCTTCGCGACCGACATCGCCTACGACCTGGTTCGCGGCGGGACGCCGTTCCGCGACGCCTACCGCGAAGTGGCTGCGAAGATCGCCGACCTGCCGGCTCAGGACCCCAAGGCGCTCCTGGAGCATCGCACGCACCAGGGCACGCACGGCGACCTGCGCCTCGATGTCTCCAAAGCTGAGATCGACCGCCGCGCGGCGGAGATCGACGCCCGCGAGCAGGAGCTCGCGGAGATCAAGAGTGGTTTGTTGAGTGGAAAGCGGGTGGGGCTCGGGTAGCAGTCGAATGGGAAGACCCTCACCCCCCAACCCGCGACCCGCTTCGCGGGTACCCCGCCCACTCGCTGTGCGGAGGATGAGGGGGAGGAAGTCGGGATTACGAAGACGGGTCTTTCCCTGTTCCCTGTTACCGCTTCCCTGGAGCGACGAAGGAGCGACTCATGGCTGAATGTCCGGAATGCGCTGGCCAGATCGAGCTGGCCGATGTGGTCGAGGGGGAGATCGTCCAGTGCGGCGATTGCGGTGCGGAGCTCGAGGTCGTCAGCCTCGACCCCGTAACCCTGGAGCTTGCCCCCGAAGAAGAAGAGGACTGGGGCGAGTAGGCCCACGATGACTATCCTGCTGCTGGCCGAGCGCCTGCGCGTCGAGGAGCGGCTGCTGATTGAAGCGCTCGGCGCGGACGGGCATGACGCGCGCTTGCTGACGCCGGCTGAGATCGGAGGCATTGCCTTCGGCGCGCCGGCCGTGCCCGCGCCGGTTGGCGCGCTGGTGCTCGCCCGCCTGCAGCCGACCCGCGAAGCCTCGGCGCTGCTCTGGGCGCTGGAGACCGCCGGCTGGCGGATCGTCCCCGGCGCGGCTCAGATGGATGCCTTCGCGCGCCGCGACCGGCTCTACCGCGACCTGATCCGAGCGGGCGTGCCGGTGGCCGAGACGATCCTGGGTTGGGGCACCGAGGCCGTGCTGGCTGCTGTGGACCAGGTCGGCTGGCCGGTCGAACTGTTGCCGCTGGACGGCAGCGAGCCAGGCATCGTCGTCGAAGACCGCGAGGGCGCCGAAGCGGTCGTTGAGCACCGCGCCGTGCTGGGCCGCGAGCACGTCCTGCTCGTGCGCCGGGCGGCCGCGAAGCCTGATGAGCGGCGCCTGCTCGTCGCTGGCGATCGGATCTTCGCCGCGCGGCCGCGTGGCGAGGCCGATTGGGAACTCGCGCCGGCGATCGAGAGCGACGGCGAGATCGCCCGGCAGGTCGCGGGGGCGCTGGGCGCGCCGCTGATCGACCTGACCTATCTGCCGGACGCTAGCGGCGCGGTCACGGCCGTCATGCCGGTGCTCGGCTTCCGGGCGATCCAGTCCGAGGATGCCGACGTCGCGGCAGCGATCGCAAGCTTCGCGACTGGTCGGGGGGCGCGCGATGCCTAACGCGACGGGCATCTCGGCGCGTGACCTGCTGGCCGAGCTGGTCGCGATCCCCAGCCTCTCTGGCCAGGAGGGGCGGGCGGTGAGCTGGCTGGTCGAGCAAATGGCCGCGCACGGCTTCGACGCGCACGTGGACCCGGCCGGCAACGCCGTCGGCTCGCTCGGCGACGGCGCGCAGGAGATCATGCTGTTGGGCCACATCGACACCGTTCCCGGCGACATCCCGGTGCGCGTTGAGAACGACGTGCTCTACGGGCGCGGGGCGGTCGACGCCAAGGGGCCGCTGGCGACCTTCGTGGCCGCGGCGCTCCTGGCGGACATACCGGCCGGCGTCAAGGTCACCGTCGTCGGCGCGGTCGGCGAGGAGACGTTTGGCTCGCCGGGCGCGACCTGGCTGCGCGACCATCACCCGGCGCCGGCGGCGGTGATCATCGGCGAGCCGAGCGGCTGGGATGCCATCGTCCTGGGCTACAAGGGCTCGACCTCGCTGCGCGCGCGCTACGAATGCCCGCTCTCGCACAGCGCCGGACCGGAGGTCACGGCCGCCGAGACGATCTTCGGCTTCTGGAGCGTCGTCCTTGACTGGCTGCGCCAGATCAACGGTGACACCGAGCCGGGTTTCTCCTCGCTCGACGGGGTGCTGCGCGACCTGGACTCCGGCAGCGACGGCCTGACCGAGTGGGCGTCGCTGGCGGCCACTTTCCGGATGCCGCCGGAAGTCGCATCGACGCAGGTGCATGCCGAGGTCGAGGCCATCGCGCGGGATTTCGGGGTCGAGGTCGCCTGGACCTTCAACGCCGAGGCGTACCGCTGTGACCGGCGCTCGGCGTTGATCGCGCCCTTCTTCGCGGCGATTCGCAGCCAGGGCGCGAAGCCGCGCACCAAGGTCAAGACCGGGACATCGGATATGAACGTGGTCGGCCCGGCCTGGGGTTGTCCGATGCTGGCCTACGGCCCGGGTGATTCCAGCTACGACCACACACCGGACGAGCAGATCGAGCTCGCCGAAGTCGACCGCGCCGTCGCGGTATTAGCGGAAGCGCTCGGGCGCTTCGGGGCGCGCCTACGTGAGTAGTTTGTAGGTCGTAGGAAGGCCGGGCCGGTCCGCGCTTTCACTACAAGCTACGAACTACAACCTGCAAACTGCCTGGAGGGCACAATGGCTGTAGCGATCAAGGACTACACGCACGGAGGCGGGCAGCAGATCCGGGTGGGGATGCTGGTCTCGCATCTGCGCGAGGAGGAGAAGTCGATTCTGGCGGCGGCACGGCGCCGCGGCATCAGCCTGCAGGTCCTGCAGGACCGCCGACTGGTGTTGGACCTGACCGGCCCTAACCCGCCCGCCGTCGACGTCGTCCTCGATCGCTGCATGGCTCATACCCGTGGGGGCTACGCCCTGCGCGCTTTCGAGCGCTGGGGGATCCCGACGATCAACTCGTCCAGTGCAGCCGCGACCTGCGACGACAAGATCGAGATGACGGCCGCGCTCTCGGCCGCTGGCGTCCCGACGCTCCAGACGGCCGTGGCCTTCTCGGTCGATGGCGCGCTGGAGGCGGCCGAGGAGCTGGGCTACCCGGTCGTCCTCAAGCCGGTCGGCGGCTCCTGGGGGCGCCTGCTGGCCAAGGCCAACTCCGAGAGCAGCCTGCGGACGATCCTGGAGCAGAAGCAGCAGCTGGGCTCGCACCACCACGGCGTCTTCTACCTGCAGGAGTACGTCGAGAAGCCGGGGCGCGACATCCGCGTGCTGGTCGTCGGCAGCGACGTCATTGCCGCCTCCTACCGCAGCGCCGGGCACTGGATCACGAACGTGGCCCGGGGCGCGACCTCGACGCGCTGCGAGGTGACCCCGGAGATCGCCGGGATCGCCATCGACGCGACCCGCGCGGTCGGCGCGACTCTGGCCGGGATCGACCTGGTTGAGACGCCGGACGGCCTCAAGGTCATTGAGGTCAACAGCGGCGTCGAGTTCAAGGGCTTGCGCACGACGACCGATCTGTCCATTCCGGACGTGATCCTCGATCACGCGCTGAGCAGCGTCGTGCTGCGGAAGTGGGAGGTGGTCGCCTGATCGTGGTGATGCGCGGCGCGAGCGCTCGCGTCGCGCCGGCAGCGGCAGCCTGAGATTGCCGCGCGTTTGTGGGCGTAGCCGGCCGGGAGCGGTTCCCGGCCGGACAGACGGAGAGGAACGGGACATGACGGTCTACCTGACCGCCACGCCGGACATTCGAACTGCCTCGACGTTTGCCCTGCGCGCGAAAACCGCCGCGCTCGTCGCGTCCCTTCGCAAAAAACGCGCTCTGGACCGGGCCGTGTGTCCGGCAGGCGTGCTTTGGAGCGAATGGGAAATGACGCAACGAGAGCGAGTGACGACCGATGGTTGCCCCGACCCGAGTTGGGATTGTCTATGGACGGCTGCGTGTTGAGGAGCGCATGCTGGCTGCCGCCTTCGAGCGGCGCGGCGTGCCCTGCGAGCTGGTCGATGAGCGCCGGATCATCCTGCGCGCCGAAGACCGCTGGGAGCGCTTCGATATCGTGCTGGCGCGCAACGTCTCGCAGCTACACGCGGTTCACACGGTGACGATGCTGAATGCCGTCGGGGTTCCGGTGATCAACCGGCTCGACGTGCTGGAGATTTGCAACGACAAGGTGCGCACCTCGGCGGCACTGACCCGGGCCGGCGTGCCACAGCCGCGCTACCGCGTGGCCTTCTCGGCGGACGCGGTGCTGGACGCGATCGAGGACCTGGGCTACCCGGCCGTCCTCAAGCCGCCAATCGGCTCCTGGGGTCGCCTGCTGGCGCGGGTCAACGACCGCGACGCCGCCGAGGCGCTGATCGAGCACAAGACGACGTTGGGATCGTTTCATCATGGCAGCTTCTATGTTCAGGAGTATGTGCCGAAGCAGGGGCGGGATATCCGAGCCTTCCTGCTCGACGATCGGGTGATCTGCGCGATCTACCGCAATTCGGAGCACTGGATCACCAACACGGCGCGGGGCGCGCGGGCGACCAACTGCCCCGTGACGCCGGAGCTCGAAGAGCTCTGCCGGCGCGCCAGCCGGGCTATCGGCGGCGGGCTGCTAGCGGTTGACCTCTTCGAGCACCCTGAGCGCGGCCTGCTGGTCAACGAGGTCAACGCGACGATCGAGTTTCGCAATAGCGTCGAACCAACCGGGGTCGACATCCCCGGCGCGATCGTCGACTACACCCTCGCCGCCGCGGCCGCCGGCCGTGTCGATTCAGTTGCCCGGGTCGCCTGATGGCGTCGACATCGCAACCTATTTGGGGCGCTTCGGCGCCCCCGGCACTGGCACATACGCACTGAGGAAGAGAAGGAACCAGATGACCCTCACGGCAAGCATCGTCGGCGGCTCCGGCTACACCGGTGGAGAGTTGCTGCGCCTGCTGCTCGGCCACCCGGAAGTCGAGGTCAAGCAGGTGACCTCGCGCTCGCTGGCCGGCAAGTTCGTTACCGTCGCCCACCCGAACATGCGCGGCCACACCAAGCTGAAGTTCGTCACGCCGGACGAGCTGGAACCCTGCGACGTGATCTTCGTGTGCGTGCCCCATGGCAGCGCGGCCAGCCAGGCCAAGCAGCTGATGAGCCTGGCCAAGGTCGTGATCGACCTGAGCGCCGATTTCCGCCTGAACAACCCCGAAGACTACGAAACCTGGTACGGCTGGGAGCATCCCGACCGCGAGCTGCTGGGCAAGGTCGTCTACGGCCTGCCGGAGCTGCACCGCGAGGAGATCCGCAACGCCGACTACATCGCCAGCCCTGGCTGCATGTCGACCGCCAGCATCCTGGCGCTCTACCCGCTGATCCAGAGCGGGCTGGCCGACCCGGAGATGCCGGTCGTCGTCGAGGCCAAGACCGGCTCTTCGGGCAGCGGCGGTGCGGCCAGCCCCAGCAGCCACCATCCGGAGCGCGCTGGCGTCATTCGGCCCTTCAAGAGTACCGGGCACCGCCACTCCGCCGAGATCATCCAGGAGCTGAAGGTCAACGGTCACACGCCCAAGATCAGCTTCTCGGCCACCGGCGTCGAGGCCGTGCGCGGTATCCTGGCGACCGGTCACGTCTTCACGAAGGAGGCCGTGACTGACCGCGACCTGTGGGGCATCTACCGCACGGTCTACGGCGAGGAGCCCTTCATCCGCATTGTCAAGGAGCGCACCGGCATCTACCGCGCGCCGGAGCCGAAGATCCTCTCCGGCACCAATTTCTGCGACGTCGGCTTCGAAGTTGACCCGCACGCCAACCGCGTGGTCGTCACCGCTGCGATCGACAACCTGATGAAGGGCGCCGCGGGCCAGGCCGTGCAGTCCATGAACATCCGCCACGGCTTCGCCGAGACCGCCGGCCTGGAGTTCATCGGCCTGCATCCTGTTTAGGGAACAGGGAAGAGGCGGGTACCCACGAAGTGGGTGATGGGAACGGGGAAAGACCGGCCCTGACCCGTCTTCCTGCAGACTACGACCTACGAACTATGAACGACCTTAGCTCCCCCCTCTCCCTCCGCGCAGCGAGTGGGAGAGGGGGCCGGGGGGTGAGAATCTCTTGACTTTACTCGTCAAGCTCGGCGGGAGCGCCGGGATCGATAACAGCCTGACGGTCGATGATCTGGCCGCGATGTGGCCGGAGCGGCGCATCGTGATGGTGCATGGCGCCAACGCCGAGTTGGATGCCTACATTCGCAGCCAGGGGCGCGAACCCACGCACGTCACCTCGTCGCGCGGGCAGGTCAGCCGCTACACCGACGCACAGACGATGAGCGACATGATGGCGATCTACGCCGGGGTGACCAACAAGCGCATCGTCGAGCTGTTCCAGCAGCGCGGCGTCAACGCCGTGGGGCTCAGCGCGCTCGACGGCGGCATCGCCCGCGGTCGGCGCAAGGACACCATCCGCATCGTCGAGGACGGCAAGCCGAAGGTGTTGCGCGGCGACCACGCCGGGAGCATCGAGCAGATCGACACGACGTTGATTGACCTGCTGCTCGACAACGGCTACCTGCCAGTCTTGACGCCCCCAGCCGTCAGCCACGAGGGCGTCGCGATCAACGTCGACGGCGATAAGCTGGCCCTGGAGCTGGCTCAGGCGCTGGGGGCCGAGGCGCTG
>DATGQR010000625.1:0-2608 GCA_035304105.1 Thermomicrobiales bacterium
AACCGCTACGGTCGATGCATGGGACATTGGACCTATCACCGCTAGTCATCGGTCGGATCAGAGGGTGACGAGCCGGCAGTCAACGCCCTCGAGCGCGCCGCCATGCGCCCCGCGCCGCGTTATTTGCTACGCTGCCCGCCGGATCGATCCCTGGCAAGCTGGGAGGAACGAAGCGAGCGCGCCCGTGAAAATTATCGACGTCCACAACCACTTCTACCCGCAGAACTACCTCCGCGAGATCGAGCGCGACTCGCGGGCGGCCTCGCTGAGCCAGGGACCGGGCGGCGAGCGGCGCATTCACTACGCGGGCGACTACAGCGTGCTGGACGAGGCGCACGTGAACCCGGCCAAGCGCATCGAGGATCTGGAGCGCTCCGGGGTCGACATGCAGGTCCTCTCGCTGACCGTGCCCGGCGTGCATAGCGAGGAACCGCGGCGCGGCATCGACCTGGCACGGACGACCAACGAGGGACTGGCCGAGGTGTGCCGCGAACACCCTGAGCGCTTCCGCGCCCTGGCCACCCTGCCGACCCAGGCGCCGGATGCTGCCGCCCGCGAGCTGGAGCGGGCCGTCCGCGAACTGGGACTGTCCGGCGCGATGATCTTCAGCAATCTCGGCGGCCTGCCGCTTGACGACCGGCGCTTCGATCCCATCTACGCGGCCGCGTCCGAGCTGGGCGTCCCGCTGCTGATCCACCCGATCGCGCCGCCCTCGCTCGACAACCTGACCGACGACCTGCGGCTGGTCGCACTGCTCGGCTTCCCGTTCGAGATGACGCTAGCCACTGCCCGGCTGATCCTGGGCGGCACGCTCGACCGCTTCCCTGATCTCATCCTGATCATGGGCCAGCTCGCTGGCGCGCTGCCGATGCTGGCCGAGCGCATCGGGCGCGGCCTGGAGATCTATCCCGAGCTGGCCGGCCGCCTGGAGCAGCCACTCGACCACTACCTGCGCCGCCTCTACTACGACACCGTGCCCTACGGCGCCATCGGCACCCCGCTGACTTATCAGATCGCCGGCCCCGAGCGCATCCTGCTGGCCAGCGACCACCCTCACCAGATCGGCTCGCTTGACCGCTGCATGGACGTCATCAACGCGATGGATGTCTCTGAGGATGAGAAGCGCCTGATGCTCGGCGGCAACGCGGCTCGGCTCTTCGGCATCGCGGACTGAAGCGCTCCGGCGCCGGGTGGTACCATCGTTCCTGATCGGCTCCCCGGATCGCCCGCTTAGACGCTTTCGCCCCGGCTGGCAAGGACGTCGCCCCATGTACCGCCGCTCGGCGCTCATCTCGGCGCTCGCGATCGCGGGTTTCGCCCTCTTCCACAGCCTCCTGGCCTCGCTGCCCGTGAAGCGCCGCGTGCGCGCGCTGGCCGGCCCGCGCTGGTCGGACGGGCTCTACCGCTTCGCCTTCAATGGCATCGCCGTCGTGACTCTGGCCGCGCTGGTGCGCGCCATCTGGGAGATGCCCGATCGCACGCTCTACCGGCTGCAGGGCATCCCGAAATGGCTGCTGATCGCCGGGCAGCTACTCTGCGCCGCCGCGCTGATCGACACCAACCGGCGCAATGAGTTCGGCCGCGTCACCGGCATCAAGCACGCCTACCAGTTCATCACCGGCCGGGAGATCGAGCGACCGCCGGTCGCCCAGCACCCGCTACCGGACGGCGAGGCGCTCGAAGGCTGGGGCGGGCCCTTCCGCCTCTCCAGCCACCCGAACAACTACTTCGTGCTGCTCCTCTACTGGCTCTCGCCGGTCATGACCGTCAAGTGGGCCGCCATCGGCCTGGTCACCTTCGCCTATATGATCCTCGGCTCGATGCACGAGGACGCCCGCCTCACCCATGCCTACGGCGACGCCTACACGCGCTACCGCCAGCGTGTCCCCCACCTCATCCTCTTCCCGATCGACCACTGGCGCCGCTGAGGCAGCGGGAGGCATGTTGCTGTAGGGGCGTGATGTTGAAAGCTGCCATGCTAATCAGGTAAACAGGCCTTTAGGTCTTGCGGGATACGTGTTGTTTCGGCGAGGTTCCTGGGGCAGGTTCGGGGCACCGACTACCCGACCAACAGGGCAGCTTCCATGATCACACCCCTACGTGAAGGCGCTAACCCCACATTACAACTGTATGGGCGACCGCCTACCGGGCGGCGAGTGGTTGGGTCTGGGCGCGGTCGTTGGCGGAGAAGGCGATGCTGAGGATGACGTCGGATTCGAGCGAGCTGATGACCGTCTGGATGTGGCGCTCGACGGCCACCTCCAGTTCCTCGGTGCCCAGCACGTCGAGGTCGACCAGGATGTCGCCGAGGCGCGAGGTGGGCTTGTCGCTGGCGATGGCGGCCAGGCGCTGCTGGTGCTGCTCGACCAGCGCGGTATGCAGATCGACGATGCCGATCTCGCCGGTCTTCATCAGGTGCAGGCCCAGGCGGTCCGCCGGACGGTTGGACTGGATGCCGGTGATCTCACCATGTGTCAGGTTCAGCTGGACGGTGCGGTAGGTGCTGGTGACCGTGAGCGTGCCGCAGACGGCGCGGCTGGCCAGCGTCGCCAGCGCGCGTGCAAGTGGCATTCCCGTGAGATCGACAGTGGACATGACCGGCATCTCT
>DATGQR010000626.1:0-3379 GCA_035304105.1 Thermomicrobiales bacterium
CAGCCTGGCGGCGATCGCGATGATCGCGCTGACCGTCTCGCTCGGTAACTGGCAACTGCGCCGCGCCGACGAAAAGGCGGCGATGCAGGCCGTGCGCGACCAGGCTGCTGCCGCCGGGCCCATCGACTTTACCGGGGAAAGCGGCGAACCGGACGGACTGGTGGGCTCGAACGTCCGAATTACAGGCCATTTCGACGAGGATCGCACCATTTTCGTCGATAATAGAACCTATGGCGGGATCGCCGGCTTCCATGTGATCGCGCCGATGCGCATTCCCGGCCGCGACCGGGTGGTGATGGTCTTGCGGGGCTGGGTGGCGGGCGATCCGCTGGATCGCCGTCGCCTGCCGGTCGTGCCGGGGGGTGAACGCGCCTGGACGATCGAAGGCCTGGTGGAGCCGGGCGTTCCCACGGGAATCCGCCTGGGGTACTGGGCGCCGGCGGGCCCGGAGGATCGAATCTGGCCCCGGTTCGAGCTCGGGACGTACGCGGCCTGGTCGGGGCTCGAACCCTATCCATGGGTGCTGCGCCAGACCGGCGAAAGCGGCGACGGCCTGGTACGCGACTGGATTCGGCCGGGTGACAGCACCGAACGTCACCGGGCCTATGCCTTGCAGTGGTATTCCTTTGCGCTGCTGTTCGCCGGCCTATGGGCCTGGTACGGCTTCTGGGCACCGCACCGGCGTCGCCGCGCCGGCAGGACAAGCGTCGATCCGCCGGACCAGGGGCGCGACCGTCCGTCTGGCACGGATGCGCCTTGATCATCCTGCAATGCTGACACCGGACAATGTCTATAGAATTTTTTCGCGGTGGACCCGGCCGCAGCGGCGCGGGTTTCAACGTGGCGTGTGCGGTTTGCCACGCCCCGGGCGGTTGTGCGCCGGCGATAATGCAGGCTAGAAGACTAGACAAGCGGGCGGCGCCGCCGCCCCGGACTGATCAACAAGGGTAGGTCCCTCATGATTCTGAGCCAGCTCCTCCAGGTCATCAAAGCCCGCTGGGGCTTGGTGCTGCTCGTGTTCCTCATCACGGTGGGTACCACCGCCGCGGTGAGTTTCACGATGGCCAAGCGCTACCTCGCCTCCGCGGCGCTGGTCGTCGACATCCCCTCGCGCGACGCCCTCGGCGGCGCGCTCCACCTTCCGGGGACGGTCACCAGCTTCCTCGCGACCCAGGTCGAGGTGCTCAAGAGCGACCGGGTCACCAACCGCGTGATCGACCAGCTCGGCATCGACAAGGATCCGGCGGTCGTCGCGGCCTGGGAAGAGGAAACGGGAGGCCAGGGCGACCTCCGCTCCTGGATCAGCCAGTCGCTCAAGCGTGACGTGGTCGTCGTCGCGGCCCGCGAAGGCTCGTTCATCAACCTCCAGTACGAATCCAAGGATCCGCTCTGGGCCGCCAACGTGGTCAATGCCTTCGCCGAGGGCTTCGTTGCCGCGACCCTCGACATGAAGACCGAGCCGTCGCGCAACTATGCGTCGACCTTCGAGAAGCAGGCTGCCCTCTATCGCGAGCAGCTGTCGGTCGCGCAGGACAGGCTCTCCGCGTTCCAGAAGGAGAGCGGGATCGTCACCGCCGACGAGCAGAACGACTTCGAGAACCAGCGCCTCCAGGAGCTCTCCTCCCAACTGGTCGTGTTGCAGGCGGCGGTGGCCGAGTCACGCTCGCTCGCCCGCACCGCGCGCTCGGCCGGCGGCGACGTCGCGGAAGTCGTCGGCAGTCCCCAGATCCAGGGCTTGCGCGCCGAGCTCGGCCGCGTCGAGGCCCGCTACCAGGAGATGTCGACTCGCCTGGGCTCCAACCATCCGGAACTGCGTGCCACCCAGGCCGAGCTGCAGAGCATCCGCGCCCGTCTCAGCGGCGAGGTCGAACGCATGACGCGCTCGATCACCTCGACGGACAGCATCAACCAGCAACGCCTGGCCGAGGTCAAGCGCGAACTCGAGGCGCAGCGCCAGAAAGTGCTCAACCTGCGGCAGAAGCGCGACCAGCTGGCCTTGCTGCGGCGTGACGTCGAATCGGCGCAGCGCGCGCTCGACCTGCTGTCGGAGCGCGTGACCCAGACGACCATCGAAAGCAGCGCAAACACCTCGAACGTCAGCATCGTCACGCCGGCGGCTGTCCCCAGCGAGCCGTCGCGGCCCAAGCCCGTGCTCAACCTCCTGATCGGCAGTTTCTTCGGCCTGGTGCTCGGCATCATCGCCGCCGTCACCGTCGAGGGCGTGCAACGTCCGCTGCGCGATACGGACGACCTCCTCGAGGCGGCCGGCGTGCCGGTCCTCGCCGTCCTGCCGCCGCTCGGCTCGCGTCGCCAGCAACGCCTCATCGGCGCGACCGGGCCAGTCGTGTCACCGCCCTTGCGGCTCGGTCACTGAACCCGTGCCTCTCCAGGATAAGGACGCCACGTGAGCAACGTCACTTCGATACCCTCCCATTACGCGCCCCAGACGGTCGAGCCGACGATCGCGCCGAACCGGTCCGCGAAGATCGGCGAGATGCTGGTCGAACGCGGGGTCATGACGCTCGACCAGGTCGAGCGGGTGCTCGACATCCAGCGCACCAACGGCGGGCGTTTCGGCGAGATCGCGATCCGCCTGAAGTTCGCCGCCAACGAGCACGTCCAGGAAGCCCTCGCGCGCCAGTTCGGCTACGCGACGACCCTGCATGTGCAGAACTCCAAGCTGTCCGACGAGTTCATCGAGGCCTTCAACCCCGTCAGTCCCTTCGCCGAGGCGATCCGGACGCTGCGCAGCCAGCTGACGCTGCGCTGGTTCGACGGCACGCCGGCGCAGTCGTGTCTCGCGCTGACCAGCGTCGACCGCGGGGACGGGAAGAGCTTCATCACCGCGAACCTGGGCGCCTCCTTCTCGCAACTGGGCGAGCGCACGCTGGTGATCGACGCCGACATGCGCAACGCCACGCAGCACCAGATCTTCGGGCTGGCCAACCGGCTCGGCCTCTCGGGCATCCTGAGCGGCCGCGCCGGCTACGACGAGATCATCCCCATCCAGGGCCTGCCGAACCTGTCGGTGCTGCCCTCGGGGCCGTTGCCGCCGAACCCGCAGGAACTGCTGGGGCGACCCGAGTTCGCCCAGTTCCTGAACGAGCTGACCAGCCGCTACGACGTGATCCTCGTCGACACGCCGTCGGCCCAGCAGGCGTCCGACGCGCAGGTGGTGGCGCAGCGCGCTCGCGCCGCGGTGATCGTGGGTCGCAAGGGCGTCACCCGGTCACGCGACATCGCGCAGCTGGCCGGCATCCTGGGCAACTCTGGAATCGCGATTCTCGGCGCGACGTTCAACGAGTACTGAGCACGAGGTGGGCGCGCAAGCGGCCCGCAGCGAGCGTGCGCGGACACGCGATGCGCGAGGCGTGGCAAG
>DATGQR010000627.1:0-3614 GCA_035304105.1 Thermomicrobiales bacterium
GGATCCATCGTGACCGGCTCGTCGATATCGAGCGGCTCCAGCGCGGGCAGCTCGGCATCCAGGTTGCCCCAGAACGGCTCGGTCTGCGGCCGCTCGTCGAAATTGAGCAGGTCGGTCGCCGGGCGCTCGCCCTCCTCGATCAGCCACTCGCCGGTGTCCTGCGTCGGAGCCTCGTCTGGCTCGGCGCCTGTCTCCGGTGCGGCGAAGTGCTCCGGCTCGGGCTCGTCGATGTCGGTGTCGAGGTCGCTCATGGTGCCGGTGATGCCGTGCAGCTCGGCGACGAGCTGATCGGTCTTGAGCGCCGTGCGCAGCAGTTCCTCGGTGCCCGGCGTCCAGAACGGCTCGGACTGCGGCCGCTCGTCGCTGGCCTCTGGCTCGGTCTCGGCAGCCGCCTCCCAGAAGGGCTGCTCCGCCTCGACGACATCCTCCTCCATCGCCACCGGTTCTTCCGCCGGGGGCGCGTCCACCGCGACAACTTCCGGTACCGGTGCGGCCTCGTCCTGAGTCTCTTCCACCTCGGCGGGCGCCTCTGGCTCGGCGAAATGCTCCGGCTCGGCAAGCGTCTCCGGTTCTGCGACATGCTCGGAATCGGCCACCTCGACGTCGATGACGACGTCCTGGGCCACTGCGGCCGGCTCGGGCGTGACCTCGTCGGCCTTGATCTGAGCGGTGTCTTCGTCTGTCGGGCGCGCGCTGACGGCGACGATCTCGTCCTGCGGCTCCGGGGCCTCCGGCGCCCGTTCCTCGCCAGCCGGTGGCCGGGCGATGCGCTGGCTGCCGATCGAGAGCGTCTCGGCTTCGGCATCCTCCGACGCCAACCGCTCGCGCAGGACGTTGGCGCGCTGGACGACCGAATTGCTGGGCGAGGTGAAGCTGGACAGGTCGTTGAGGTGCGGCATCATCGCGCGCAGCATCTTCCAGCTCACCGCGACCAGCTCCAGGGCGTCGCGGGTGATCGGCTTGTGACGCTCGATGTGCTCGTCCATGAGCCGCTCGATCGCCGCGCCGATCTGACCGACGACCGGGAAGCCGGTCATGTTGGCCGCGCCCTTCAGCGTGTGGGCGGCGCGGTTCAGGCGGCTGATGGCCTCGAAATCGTCGGGCTTGCCGGCCAGGATGCGGATGTTGTCGCCGAACGTGCCGATGATCTCGAGGGCTTCGTCCTCGAAGATCTCGCGCAGCTCGGGGTCGACTTCGGGCAATTTCTCGGTCGGCTGGGGCGGGATCGGCACGATCCTCGCCGGCCCATCGGCGACGCCCTGCGCGCCCTGGCCCTGCTGGCCGAGCGGGACGGTCGGCAGCGCCTCCGGCGGTGTCGCCGGTTGAGCCTCGGGCTGCGCGGGCGGCAGGTGCTGGAGCGGCACGGTCGGCATCGCGTCGGGCGTCTGGCCGTAGGCGTCGAAGGTCACCGGTTCCGGGCGCAGCCGCTCGGTGTCGATGGCCTCCGGCGGGGTGATGCGGTCGGTCGGCGCGGTGCTCTCGTCGTCGCCGAAGAGCGCGTCGAGATCGGTGCGCGAGCGGAAGCGGCCGGTGCCCGGCAGCGGGCCGCTGAAGGCCGGGATGGCTTCGTAGATCGTGCGCGCGCGCAGCACGATCGGGTCGACGTCCTCGCCGCGGTCGAGCGCGCGCAGGTAATCCTCCATGGCGCTGCTCAGGCCGCCGAGACGGCGCGCAGCTTCGGCGGGACTCAGGTCAGGGTTGCTCTGGACCAGCTCGAAGGCCTCGGTCAGCCAGCTGGCGATCGAGACGAGGCCGTCGACCATGAGGATCTGGCCGGCGCCGCGAATCATCACCAGCGCCTGGACCGCCTGGCCGACAACGACGCCATCGCGGTTGGGTTGCGCGAACTCCTGCACCCCGGCGGCGACCGTTTCAAGGTAGGGGCGCAGTTCGGCGACGAAGTTGCTGATCAGTTCGCGGTCGGCCTGTGAAACCATCAGTGCCTCCTCATGTACGGTGCTACCCGCGGGTGCTTCGGTCGTCGGGTTGGGCGGGCCACACCGAACACCGGTTCGGTTGGCGTCTCTGCCGCGCCGTGACGCCGTGCGGCACCACGACGCGGGTTGCCGGGCGCGCGAGCGGCCGGTGGGCGATTTCTCGCCGGATCGTGCGTGTCCGTTGTCGGCACCAGCCGCTCGCGCGCTTCATGCTCTAGTCCCCGTCCGCCGGGCTCGGGGCCATCGCCGGCATGCTGTCCTCGCCGCCGATGCGGAAGGTCGCGACCGACTCGCGCAGCCGCTCGGCGAGCCCGGCCAGCCGGCTGACCGACTCGGCCGCCTCGCGCGTGCTGGCGGTCGTCGTGTGCGTGCTCTCGGAGATTTCCTTCATCGTCGCGGCGACCTGGCTGGCGGTCGTGGCCTGGGCATCCGCCGAGACCGAGATGCCCTCGATCAGCTCGGACATGCGGCTGACGACGGCGTCGATCTCGGCCAGGGTCGCGCCGGCCTCGTCGGCCAGTCGCGAGCCCTCGACCACCTCGCGGGTGCTGTTGTCCATCGACATGACCGCCTCGCTGGTCTCCTGTTGAATCGAGGTGACCAGCGCGCCGATTTGCTGGGTCGCTTCACTGGCGCGCTCGGCCAGGCGCCGGACTTCCTCGGCGACGACCGCGAAGCCGCGGCCGTGCTCGCCGGCCATGGCCGCCTGGATGGCCGCGTTGAGGGCCAGCAAGTTCGTCTGGTTGGCGATTTCTTCGATGAGGGCCACGATCGTGCCGATCTCCTGCGAGCTCTCGCCGAGCCGCTTGATCGAGCGCGAAGTGCCCTGCACCTCCTGGCGGATGCGCTGCATGCCTTCGATCGTCGCGCGCACCGATTCCGCGCCGCGCTGCGCATTGCGGCGGGCGTCGGCGGCGACCGAGGCGCCCAGCGCGGCGTTCTCGGACACCTGGCCGATCGAGATCGCCATCTCTTCGATGGCCACCGCCGCCTCAGCGATCTGCTGCGACTGCCGCTCGGTCAGCTCGGCCAGGGTCGACGACGTGCGGGCGATGTCGCCCGAGGCCTGAGTGACCTCGGCGGTCGTCTGGTTCACGTTGGCGACGATGCCGCGCAGCTCGGAAATCATGTAGTTGAACGAGTCTGCGACCGACCCGAGGGCGTCGGCGGTCACCTCGGCCTCGACGGTGAGGTCGCCTTCCGCGACCGCGCTCACCTCGTCGAGCAGGGTGATGATCTGGCTCTGGATGCGGTCCCGCTCCTCACGGGTCTGGACCAGGCCGGTCAGCTCGTCGAGCGCCTGGTTGAGCGCCGCCGCGGCGCTGCCGGTGGCGTGGCCGGCGTCGACCTCGGCGCGGGCGGCGAAGTTACCGGCCTGAATCTCCTCCGAGACGCGCGTCAGGTCGGCGAGCGGCCGGACGATGCTGCGGGCCACCAGGTAGACCAGCGCGGCGCTAATCGCCAGCGCCAGCAGGAAGCCGATGATGAGCAGGGTCAGACTGCTGGCCGCGCTCGCGGCGATTTCGTCGGCGTCGTCGACCAGGGCGCTGGCTTCGGCCGCGCGCAGCTGGGCATAGACCGCGGCGCTCTGGCCGGTGACGTCGTACCAGCCCAGCGGGTTGACGCCGAAGCGCGAGTCGCTGTTCAGCGCCGTCTGGATGGCGGCGTTAGTGTCAT
>DATGQR010000628.1:0-4332 GCA_035304105.1 Thermomicrobiales bacterium
CAGCAGTTCGGCTGCGGCTACAACCCTGCCGGCGAGGCCGACGATACCGTCCTGGTCGGCCGCGCCACCGACGATGACGGAACGGTGCGGGCCATCTTCTTCAATTACGCCTGTCACCCGACGACGCTGGCCTGGGACAACTGCTTGCTGTCCAGCGACTATGTCGGCGCGGCGCGCGAGATCATCGAGGATACTTTCTCCGCGCCGGCGCTGTTCCTCCAGGGCGCTTCCGGCGACCTGGGTCCAAAAGAGGGCTTCGTCGGAGATACCGCGGTTGCTGATAGAAACGGGCGGCAGCTCGGGTACGCCGTCGCGGGCGCGCTGGAAGCGCTGCCGCCGCCCGCGACGAAGTATGTGTTCACCGGCATCGTCAAGTCGGGCGCGGACATTGCGACCTGGGAACATCAGCCGGCGGCCAGCCATGAGCTTCAACCGGCCCATCAGCTCGCCGCCTACCGTCGCACCGTGAACCTGCAGTGCAAGCCGATGCCTAGCGCGGCCGAGCTGCGCGAGGCGCTCCAGGCAGGCGATCTCGACCGGCCCACCGGCGAGCGGCTGAACCGTATGCTGGCGATCCGGGAAGACCTCGGCGAGGGCGATACCTACGAGATGCCTCTCTACCTGTGGCGGCTCGGCGACGCCGTATTGGTCGCGATTCCCAACGAGCCCTACTCGCGGCTGCAAATCGAGCTGCGCCGGGCCTTCCCAGACCATCCCCTGCTCGTCCTCGGAGTGACCAACGGCACGTTGGGCTACCTCTGCCCGGCGGAAACCTACGGGACCGGCAGGTATCAGGAGAAGCAGTCGCCGTTCATGCCCGGTTGCCTGGAACGCACCATCGCCGAGGCGGCTGCCGGGATCGCGAGCGTGCTGGGTCGCTGAAGTGGCGGCGTGTATGCGGGCGCACCAACTCTGGGGAGACAAGGACGAGCGCGGGGCGCCGTCCTGCCCTGACGAGACTAGTAAGGAAGTTCGACGATGGCTTCTCAGCTGATGGCGGGTGTCGCGCGCAGCGATTCAACTCCGCCGATTGGGATCGTTCATGCCAATTGGGGCGCGCAGATTCACCAGCGTGCCCGGGATATCGATCTCCCGTTGTGGACGACCGCGCTCGCGTTGAGCGATGGGGACGAAACCGTTCTGATCATCGACGTGGACATCATCGGGATTCGCGAACCGCACGCCTCCAACGTCATCAAGCTCATTTCCGAACGCACCGGGGTGCCGGAAGCGAACATCCGCGTCTCAGCGACGCACACGCACTCGGGGCCGACCGGGACCGGCGGCCGGGCTTCCTGGAGCACCGAGGGCACAGAGATGGTCGATTCCTACCAGGAGCAGCTGCTCTACAAGATGGCGGGCGTGGCTGTCGCCGCGCTCAACAACATGCAACCGGCGCACTATTGGACCGCCAGCGGAACGTCGAAGATCGCTGTCAATCGGCGTTACTCGCGCCCCGGCGACGGCGCGGTCGTGGTCGGTCGCAACTGGGACGGGCCGGTCGATCACGAAGTCAAGGTGCTGCGCATCGACGCTGCGGGGGGCCAACCGCTGGCTGCGGTCGTCAACTACGCGTGCCACCCGATTACCGTCGGGCCGGACGGGGACCTGATCACCCCGGACTACCCCGGCGTCGTCAAGCGAGTTGTCGAGCAAGCGACCGGCGCGACCTGCCTGTTCCTGCAGGGAGCCGCCGGCGACATTGGGCCAATTCGTGGTGGGGCGCGCAACGGTCTGAACGAGTACAAGCGGCTCGGGACGATCCTGGGGCTCGATGCCAGCCGGGTCTGGTGGGAGTCCGAGATCCCGGAGCGCGGCGAGAAGTATGTCGGCACGCTGGAATCCGGCGCGCCGCTGGCCATGTACGACGAGGACCCGATTGCCGGTGGCGTGGGCAAGCTGCGCATTGGCTGGCACGAGGTGCAGATGCCCCTCAAGCAGCTGCCACCGCCCGACGAGCTCGACGCGCAGTTCGAAGAGCACTTCGCACGGCTCAACAAGCTGCGGGAGAGCGGCGGCTCGGAAGAGGACATCCGTCGCGAGACGATGCTCTGCAAGCGCTCGGCCATGCGCGCCAACCTCGCCCGGCAGAACCAGGGCAAGACCCACCGGGCGCTCAACGTGCAGGTCATGGCGCTCGATGACGACACCGCGCTCGTCGCCCTGCCCGGCGAGCCGTTTATCGGGATCGCGCTGCAGGTCAAGGAGCGCTCTCCGTTCAAGCACACCTTCTTCTCCGGGTACTCGAATGCCGGCAGCAGCGGGTACATCCCCGTCGCCAGCGAGTACGCCCGGGGTGGCTACGAGGTCGAAGTCACTCCCTTCGCCGAAGGCGCGGCCGAACTGCTGATCGAGGGGTGTGTTGAAGCTCTTCAGAAGGTCTACGCCGGCTAGACGATGCGGCTTCGACCGCGGCACGGATCGGCTCAGACCGGGCTGGCCCATGCCCGCAAGCAAAGCCGACCGCGTGCGGGGAGAGGAAGAACTGATTGCTAGACCTCGAAAAGAACCCGGTCTACATCGCGGGCGTCGCTGAGTCGCCGCTTGGCGAAGTCCACGACCAGACCGAGTTGTCGATGGTAGCCCTGGCGGCGCGAGAAGCGCTCGCGGAGGCGGGGATGACGCTGCAAGACGTGGACGGCATCTTCGTCAACTACATGGGCGAGGAAGGCTCCGTCCAGGTCGGCGAGTATCTGGGCATCCAGCCGCGCTACGCTGACTCCTCGGACCTCGGCGGCGCGGCGTTCGAAGCCTTCGTCCACCACGCGATGCTGGCGATTGCCGCCGGGCGCTGCGAGGTGGCGCTGATCGCCTACGCGTCGCGCCAGCGCACGAAGCGCAGCCGCTCGCTCGGGCCGCGCGCCGCTGACGACACGATCACGAGCCAGTTTGAGGCGCCCTACGGCTTGCCCTCACCGATCGGCACCTATGCGATGATCGCCGCTCGCCACATGCACCAGTATGGGACCACCCGCGAGCAGTTGGCCGAGATCGCTGTCGCGGCTCGCAAGTGGGCGCAGAAGAACCCGAAGGCGTTCAAGCGCGACCCGCTCACGATCGAGGACGTGCTCAACTCCCGCCCGATCGCCGAGCCGCTTCACCGTGACGATATCTGCCTGGTGACCGATGGCGGCGGGGCGATCGTCATGACGACGGCGGAGCGGGCGCGAAACGCCGCCAAGAAGCCGATCCGCCTCATCGGCGCCGGCGAGAGCCATACCCACTGGCACGTCTCGCAGATGCCTGATCTGACTGTCTCAGCCGGCGCGGTTTCGGGCCGCGAGGCCTTCTCCATGGCTGGTATCACGCCGGCCGACGTCGACTTCATCGAGCCCTACGATTCCTTCACGATCACGGTGCTGATGGCGCTCGAAGACCTCGGCTTCTGCGCCAAGGGCGAGGGCGGGATGTTCGTCGAAGGCGGCACGCTCGCGCCCGGCGGCAAGCTCCCGGCCATGACCTCGGGCGGCGGACTCTCCTACTGCCACCCCGGGGCGCTGGGGCTGCTCTTGCTCGTCGAGGCGGTGCGACAGCTGCGCGGGGAATCCGGGGAGCGGCAGGTGCCCGGCGCGAAGATCGGCGTAGCCCATGGAGTCGGTGGCATGTTCTCGACCGCTGGAACGGTGGTGATGGCGCGTGACTGAGAGCAACAACGAGACGTATGGGGATGCGCTTACCAGGCCATTCTGGGAGGCGGCCCGGCAACACAAGCTGCTGATTCAGTACTGCCCGGATAGCGACCGGTATCAGTTCTACCCGCGGCCGTTCGACCTGGCGACCGGCTCTGAAAACGTCGAGTGGGTCGAGGCCAAAGGCACCGGAGTCGTGCACTCAATGACGACCGTCCATCTGAAGGTCTCGAACCTGCTGGAACCGCCGTATGTCGTCGCGCTCGTCGAGCTGGACGAAGGCGTGCGTATGACGACCAACATCATTGGTGGGGAGTGCGAGATCGGCGACCGAGTCGAGCTGACCTGGTTCGAGCGTGACGACGGCTTGCCGCCGTTGCCGATGTTCCGGCCGGTGCAGCAGTGATGCCGGACACCCAGGCGCGCAGGCGCGTGACCCGCTGCACGCGGGCAGCGAACAGGGGGAGTGAGCAGGAATGACGACCGAACAGCAGGGTGGCGAGCGCAAGCCGGTTTCATGGGGACGGCGCATCTCGATGCTGGCTGACGAGCACCCCGACAAGCCGGCAATCATCTTCGCGCCGCGCGACGGTGGCGAGCGCGTCGTCACCTGGCAGGAACTCGATCTCACCTCCAACCGGCTCGCCCGGAAGCTGGCGGAGATGGGGGTTGATGAGGAGTCCCTCCTGGCGGTCGGCCTCCC
>DATGQR010000629.1:0-2527 GCA_035304105.1 Thermomicrobiales bacterium
CTCCTCATCGACCGTCATGCCGTGGAGCACGATCACACGCTTGGTCGGGTCCAGCAGCTGGCTAGGATCGACGGTCAGCGTGGCGTCGTACTCGACGTTGCCCTCGTCGTCAGCCGTCGGAGCTGGATCGAGCGAGACGAGCACGGGGCCATAGGCCGGCAGGCCTTCTTCAAGCTCGATCAGGCCGTCGCCGTTCGTGTCCATCTCCGGGTTCGGGCAGACGGACGTCACCGCCTGATGCAGGTGAGCGTCGTCTTCGGTCTCGTCCACGTCCGAGAAGCCGTGGATGTGCTGGAGGTGGAGTTGGTTCGGTTCAAGGCCGCTGGCCTCGAGGTGCACCGTGAGCTGATCGCCTTCGAGCGTCAGCGTGGCCGTGCCCGAGACCCCGGATTCGTTGAGCGCGGCAAGCTGGGCGTAGTAGGTGCCGTCGAAGTCTGGTTCCGGTTCCGGTTCTGGACCCGGGCCGGGCTCGTCGCCGCCGTAGCGCCAGGTGTAGTAGTGCTGGCCGACGTTGCCCGCCTCCACCTGGAAGCCCTCGTTATTGCTCGGGGTGTAGGTCAGGCAGCGGCGCTCAAAGCACTGCCAGAGGACGTCCTGCTCCGCGCCTAGCACCGGCACGACTGACCAGAAGGCCGGCGTGAGCGGGTAGCCAACGGCGTAGAAGGGGTTCTCGAAGAGGTCGTCCTCGACGATCTGGCCGTCCTCCCAGACCGGTCCGCTGGAGGTCATGAACTCCCAGAAGGGGCTGGCAATGGTGTGGTCGATCCCCGGGACGGTGACGCGCTCGGCGGCGGTCACGTTGTACTGGGCGAAGCGCTCGTCCTCCATGACCTGATTGTCGCCGGTGAGCGTCCGGGTGATCAGCTCGCCCTCTTCATCGGCCGGCATGTCGCGCAGGCCGAGTTCGTTGATGTCCGCGTACGTCGGGGCGAATGGGTTGGCAGGGTCGCCGGCGATCTGGACGTCGGCCGGCTCGCGCTGCACGAACTCGAAGTCGCCGACCTGCATCTCGCCGGTGATCATCTCGACGACCAGCAGGCCGTTCGTGACGTACCAGAGGCCGTCGTCCTGCGCGTCGGGGTCGTTGATCTCCATGCGCGACTTGTCGTAGTACTGCACCTCGCGCATGCCGCCCGGCGAGTCGGCGTACTCCTCGGTCATCACCTCGGTGCGGGCCGGACCCCAGATCCAGGTCCGCTCGATGGTGCCATTCTCGACCGGCAGGTCGGTGCGGTTCCAGGTCCGCTCGAAGGCCTCGTTACCGGGGTCGAACTCCTCGTCGAAGCCCGCAAATGCCGGCGCCGCGGTTAGCGCCAGCATCAGCAGCGTCCCGACCACGCTCAGCAGGGGCTTGCGTCGTAATGAACTCAATGCTGCACCCTTCCTCTCGCTCCTTCGATGGCGTCCGGGGTCAGGGACATCGCCTGCGCGCGCGATCGCATCCGGCGCTCAGGTGTCTCTGCCTGATCCAGCGATCCGATGCTCAAACGCCCTGCTTTTCTGCCTGCCTGTAGCGGCCGTCACCCTTCTACGTCACTCGCCCGCGCCTGGATGTTCGGCGGTGAGCGACAGCATGGGGCAAGCCGGTCGCCCCACCAGGTGGCGACCGGCCCGTGGCTCGTCGGGGTTTGGCTGCGCCCGGGGTGAACCGGGTTAGGCCACCTGCCCGTCGAAGGCGTAACGCGTGTATTCATGTTGGTCCGGAGGGCCGGGCGCAACGAACAGCTCGCCGACCGACGGCCGCGCGATGACCGACGCGAAGGTCATGTAGTCGTCGGGGCCGTCGCCCTCGTAGCGGCAGATCGCGTCCGGAGCATTGGCGCGGTCGCGGAAGAACGTCATCGTGTCTTCGACCGTGATCGCGCCACGCTTGCTCTCGATCAGCTCGCGCATGCGCTCGTGGCGCGTGCAGCTGTTGGCCAGCCGGTCGCCGCGGGCCTGCTCCTCGTCGACGACTTCGGGCGCAACGAAGTGGTTGGCGTGGGTGATGACGCCCTCATCCGGCTCGATCACGCCCTCGCGCTCGACCGCCAGCTCCAGGTCGATCGCCTGGCCGTCGCCCTGCATGATCACCACGTTGCGGGACGACGCGCGCTCGATCCTGGCCAGCCGCTGGCGGGCAGTGGCGATGCTGTCGTGCTCCAGGATCGTGCGCGAGAGCAGGTAGCGCGGGAAGCCGGGCCGCCAGCCGGCCGTGTTGATGAAGTTGGCGAAGACGGCCATGCCGCGATCGTTGATCCCAATGTAGGAGATCTGCCCGGCCGGTGTGAGCATCAATAGCTCTGGGCGGCCGTCGTCTGGCGTCACCCGCATGACGATGCCCAGCTCGCGGGTCGGGGCCGGCAGGTCGGCGTTCTGGCCGGCGATCGGCACGCCGTCGGCCGTCACCTCCCCGCTGATCGCGAAGGTCGTGCACTCGTTGGCGATGGCCTCGCGCTCGCGGGCCTCGGCCGCGGAGTCGCCCCCTGCCGCGTCGAATTTGGTGGTCTGTAGCTCGGCGCGCAGCTGCAGGATGTAGGCGTCGGCC
>DATGQR010000630.1:0-2106 GCA_035304105.1 Thermomicrobiales bacterium
ACCGAGTGGCCGGTACGCAGTGCCACTCCGATCGGAGGCGCGATGCACAGCCATGCCAGGGCACGCAGTCAAATGCTCCAGCGAGCCATCGAAGTCCTTGCGAGGGACGAGCGCTTCGTCGCGGCCTGGCTCGCCGGGAGCTTCGGAAGAGGCACGGCGGACGAATGGAGCGATCTCGACCTCTGGGTCGTCGTCTCCGACGTCGCTGCCGAGACACTCTGCACCCTCACGAGCGTCGTTGGGGCTGGCACGACACCGGAGCGGCTGGGCCTGATCGCGGCGCTCTGCCGGCTGGCAATCATCCACGAGCAGCACGGTAACGCGCCGCCCGGTGGAACCTTCACCAGCTGCGTTTATGCGGACGGCGGGGTGATCATCGACTGGACGCTCGTTCCGTTCGCGGCCGCCCATCGCTCCTCGGAGACGAAGCTGCTCTTCGACCGGGCCGGAGTCCCAGTAGCCGGCAAAGAGTCGCCGCCTTCAGGAGCGGCGCGCGCTGAGCGGCTCTCCGAGCGTTGCGCGTTCTTCTGGATGATGGCGTTTCCGACGGCAAAGGCGCTGCTGCGCGGCGACGCGGCGCGCTTCCATGCGCTGCTGGAGGTCATGTGCCAGACTCTCGATGACGTCGCGGCATTACTGGCCGGTAAGCTGCCAGAGTACAGCGGTCGCGGCCGGGCGCCTTTCGCCTCCACGCCGGAGGATCAGCGCCGGGCACTGGTTCAGGTTAGCGAGAGAATGGAAGCTTTGACCGCCGATCTGCGAGCTGCTGGCGCAACCACACCCGACGAGCCCGGAAGCGTCCTCGAGAGCTGGATGGAGCACACGTGACGAGCGGGGAGATACAAGACACCTACAAGACGATCGCCAGGAAAGGCACCGCCGAGCTGACCGTCAAAGGCTCGCGCTTCATCGGCGAGGCGATCCCGGTGGAGTCGGTCGAGCAGGCCCAGGCAGAATTAGACATAATCCGCAAGCGCGAATACGACGCCACTCACCATTGCAGCGCCTGGAGGGTCGGGCCAGCAGGAGAGGAGTGGCGCTACAGCGACGACGGCGAGCCGAGCGGCACGGCCGGCCCGCCGATCCTGCGCCACATCGAAGGCCGCGACCTGACTAACCTGATCGTCGTGGTGACGCGCTACTACGGCGGCACGAAGCTCGGAACCGGTGGGCTGATCCGCGCTTATGGTGACACCGCCGCTGCTGCGCTCGACGATGCCCCGGTTGTCACCCGGATCATCCGCGAGCCGGTCAGCCTGGTCTTCGGCTACGAGGATACGTCCCCGGCGATGCACACCATCGGGCAGTTCGACGCCGAGATCGTTGAGACGAACTACACGGAAGTCACCGAAATTATCGTCAGCGTGCGCAAGTCCGAGACCCGGGCGCTGGTCGACGCGTTCACCAACGCGCTCGGCGGACGCGGCGCAGCGACGATCATCCGCCGCGAACCGGAAGCCAGCTCAACGGAGTGAGCGCTCCATGATCAGCTCGTCATAAACGCGACCATCCCCGAGCGCGATCCGCTGCTTCTCGACCACCTCGAAACCGGCGCTGCGATACAGCTCGACGGCGGCTAGCTGCTCGACGTTCACCATCAGGGTCGCCTTCTCGGTACCGGGATGCCTGCCGAGACGCTCGATGATCGCCTCGACCAACTGGCGGCCTACGCCACGACCGCGGTAGGACGGCGAGACGTACATGGCGACGATCGTGGCGACCTCCGGACCTGCCTCGAAGAACGCGCCGATCATTCCGACCAGCTTGCCGTCGTGCTCCGCGTAGAGCGCATAGGCCCGTCCGTCTTCTGCCTCGCGCAACCGTCCGATCCAGAATTCATCGGGGTGCGCAGTCTCGTGGTCGTACGGGACTGCGAACGCCTGCGGCGAGTCCCGCAGCGCCTCGAGCCGGATCTGCCTGGCTTCGCGCCATCGCGATGCAGGCAGCGAAATCACCTCGATGTCGCCCATCGGCGATGCTCCTTCGCGTGCGGCCTTCGCGCACTTGACAACGATGATACCCTTATTGGGATTTACGTCTGAGCGACCTGGATACGGGATGTCCCTGTCTTTCCGGATTGCCATAGATAGGGAGAACCCCGTGAAT
>DATGQR010000631.1:0-2677 GCA_035304105.1 Thermomicrobiales bacterium
GCTACGCCGAGTTCATCCGCAGCCGCTCAGAGAACGGCCACGTCGCCGCAGCCGACCCCGCCGTCGCCGAGCAGGCCCGGGATCTGGTGCGCGCCGCCAACGGCAAGCCACTGGTCGAGCGCCAGGCCAAGCAGCTCCTGAACCTCTATGGCATCCCGACCACGTCCGAACAGCTGGCCACGACGCCCAACGAGGCCGTCGCGGCAGCGGAGGCGATCGGCTACCCGATCGTCCTCAAGATCGAGTCGCCCGACATCACCCACAAGACCGAAGCCGGCGGCGTGCTCCTGAACCTGCAGGACGCCGACGCCGTCCGCGCTGGCTTCGACCGGGTCATGGACAACGCCCGCAAGTACGACTCCGACGCTGAACTCGCTGGCGTGCTGGTCCAGCAGATGGCTGCGCCGGGCGCGCGCGAGATGATCGTCGGCATGACGCGCGACCTTGACTTTGGGCCGGCAGTGGCGGTCGGGCTGGGCGGCATCTTCGTGGAAGTGCTCAAGGACGTCGCCCTCGGGGTGCCGCCGATCGGCGAGGTGACGGCGCTCGATATGCTGTCGCGGCTGCGCGGCAAGGCGATCCTCGACGGCACTCGTGGCCAGGGCCCGGCCGACGTCGATGCCGTGGTCGATATCCTGCAGCGATTCTCGCAACTCTGCCTCGACCTCAAGGACGACGTCGCCGAGATCGACATCAACCCGCTGCTGGTCTACGAGCGTGGCCAGGGGGCGCTGGTGGTGGACTGCCTGGTCGTGCCCGGATAGTTTGTAGGTGCTGGGAAGCGGGGAATGGGCCGGTCTTTCCTGTTCCCTCGTCCCTGTTTCCTGTTCCCTACCTACCCCGTGCTATAGTGCCCGCTGTCTCATAGGTTGAAGGGGCTCGGGGAGAGCGCAGGGCTGGGAAGGGTTGCCGGTATCGCTTCTGTAGGGTTGCGGGTCGCGGTCCTTTCGGACGTGCACGGCGAACTGCGCACACTGACCCGGGCGCTGGAACATAGCAAAGCCGCGGGCGTCGAGACGATTGCCCTGCTAGGCGACCTGTTCGACAAGGTCGAGCAGGCCGACCGCTGCGCGGCGGCGCTGGCCGGCTGGCACGTCGTCGGCGTCTACGGCAACCACGAGCGCGAGATCGCTCTGGCGGCCGCGGCCGGCGAGATCAAAGTCGCGCCTGAGACGCTCGACCTGCTGGGCCGTCTCGGCGAGCAGGTGCGCACTGAGGAGTATTGCCTGATTCATGAAGCCGAGGTCTGGGGCCAGCACGACCCGGTCGCCGCGCTCTTCCAGCGGCGGCGGTCGACCAATGGCTACCGCCCGGCGTCGTGGCTGACTTTCGCCGGGCATACCCACGTGCGCTCGGCGCGCACCGAGAGCGGCCCGCTCGACATCGCGCGGGGCACGCTGAAGCTCTCGGCGGTGCGCAACTACCTGATCAATCCCGGCGCGCTGGCGGTCGGTCAATACGCGATCTGGGACCGGGAGGAACACGTCATCACATTCCATCAGCTCGAAGACTGGTAGACGGAACCGAGGGAGGTAGAGATGGGGCATCTGGACGGTAAATCCGCCATCGTCACCGGGGCGGGCCGTGGCATCGGCAAGGCGGTCGCCAAGTTGCTGGCCGCCGAGGGCGCGTCGGTAATCGTTAGCGACATCGGCGCCGGGTTGGCCGGCGAAGGCCAGGACACGTCGATTGCCCAGCAGGTGGTCAACGAGATCACCGCGGAGGGCGGCACGGCGCTGGCCAACACCGACTCGATCACCGACTACGAGGCCGTTCAGGCGATGGTCCAGCAGGCCATCGACAACTTCGGCAAGCTCGACATCGTCGTCAACGTGGCCGGCATCCTGCGCGACCGCATGATCTTCAACATGTCCGAAGAGGAGTGGGATGCGGTCATCGACGTGCACCTCAAGGGCACCTTCAACACCTGCAAGTGGGCGGCCGTCCATTTCCGCGAGCGTCGCGAGGGTGGGCGCTTCATCAATTTCTCGTCCAGCTCCGCCTGGGGCGCCGCCGGCCAGCCCAACTACGCCGCCGCCAAGTACGGCATCCTCGGCCTGACCGCGACGCTCGCCAACTCGATGAACCGCTACGGCGGTGTCACCGCCAACGCGATCCTGCCCTACGCCGCCACCCGCATGATCGACTCCACCCCGCGCGCTCAGGCGATCAAAGAGGAGACCGGCAAGCTGCCCAGCGAGTTGGCCGAGGAGGACGATACCGATCCCGGCAACCCGGCCAACGTCGCGCCCTTCGTCGCCTACCTCTGCACTGACGCGGCCGCCAACATCAACGGCCACTTCTTCAGCGTGCGCGGCTATGAAGTCGCGATCCACTCCTCCTGGGAGCTGGCCGACGTCTACAAGGCCGACCGTCGCTGGACGCCGCAGGAGCTGGCGCGCTACATGCCGGAGTTCTCGGGCGACCGCTTCGTCCCGCCGGTCCAGGGCACGGCCGACAAGATGAGCCGCCCGAAGAGCGTCACCCAGCAACTCCAGGAGGCCGGCGGCTGGCAGCAGTTGGCCGATGACATCGAGCTCTGGACGCGCGATCTGTACTACGACGCCAAGAAGTAGCGCGGGAACCGTAGGGGCGGAGCCTGTCTCCGCCCGCGACGAAGTCGCTCGCGATGGCCGAGTAGCGATAGAGCCGGGTGGAGACGAGCTCCACCCCTACG
>DATGQR010000632.1:0-13767 GCA_035304105.1 Thermomicrobiales bacterium
CCGCGAGGCCAACGCGCGCCTCTTCGAGCTGCTGGGAACCGACTTCGGGTGGCCAACCTGAACTGCAGCGTGGCGCGGGCGTGATGACCGTTGAGGGGATGGGGGAAGGCTAATGCCGGGCCTTGCGATCCCGAAACCACTCGCGACGAGGCCGATGCCCTACATCATCATGAAGGGCACCGTCACCCGGCCGCGCTCGGTCTACGCGCGCTCGATGATTCGCCTGCGGCTGGCCACCGGCAGGCACGGCGCGCTGCCCGCGTTCCTGATCGCCGGCACGCAGCGGGGCGGGACGACGTTCCTCTACGACCTGCTGCTCCAGCACCCGGCGGTCTACCCGGCGCTGGTGAAAGAGGTGCACTACTTCGACCGACACTACGCCAATGGCGAGGCATGGTACCGGGCGAACTTCTCGCCGCACCTGGCAGCCAACGGCTCGGAGCCGGCCCAGATCACCGGCGAGTCGACGCCCTGCTACCTCTACCACCCCCACGCGCCCAAGCGGGTCGCCGAGCTAGTCCCGGACGCGCGCATCATCATCCTGCTGCGCAACCCGGTCCAGCGCGCCTACTCGCACTACAACCTGATGCGCGAGTTCGGGATCGAGACGCTGTCGTTCGAAGACGCGCTCCGCGCCGAACCGGAACGCATCGCGGAGGATGCGCGCCGGCTGGGGGAAGACGAGAACTACTTCGGGCGCATGCGGGCGCGTTACTCCTACGTCGACCGCGGCAAGTACATCGAGCAGGTCCCGCGCTGGTTCGATTACTTCCCGGCATCGCAGATCCTGATCCTGCAGTCGGAGGCGATGTACGCCGACCCGCCGGCGACCGCCCGGCAGGTGGCCGAGTTTCTCGGCCTGCCGGACTGGGACCCGCCACGCACCGGCGTCGCGTCGGGCCTCTTCAAGCCGCGCGTCACTACCAGCTCGCAGCAGCACGCCTCGATCCGTCAGGAGACGCGCGACTGGCTAGCGCGCAAGTTCGAGCCATACAACCAGGCGCTGTTCGCCTACCTGGGCAGGGAATTTGACTGGGAAGGGTCTCGGAGCTGATGAGCGATCCGGTAACCGTCGTCTACATCGCCGGGGACGGCCGCAGCGGCACAACCGTCCTCAGCCGGGTGCTGGGTTCCGGCGAGCACTGCATCGCGGCCGGCGAGCTGCACGACATCTGGGCCAGCTCGATCTCCGGCAACTCTATGTGCACCTGCGGGGAGCCGGTCAGTGAGTGCCCCTTCTGGCAGGCCGTGATGTGCCGGCTCTTCCCAAACGGCGCCGCGGCCGATCCGCGCAAGCTGCGGGATCTGCGTGCCTCGGTCCAGGCGGTCAAGCACATCCCCTTCCTGCTCTTCCCGCGCATCCGGCCGGCGCGCTTCCAGCGGCGCCTGGACGCTTACGTCGACATCACCGAGCGGCTGTACCGTGCGATCCACTGCGTCTCGGGCGGCAAAGTTATCGTCGATTCATCGAAGCTGGCCGCGTATGCCCTTGTCCTGGGCGAGTCCGATCAGCTTGATGTGCGCTTCGTGCACGTCGTCCGGGATAGCCGCGCCTGCGTGCACTCCTGGCGGCGGGTCAAGCGCACGCTGCTGGCCGATGGGACGGTCGAGTACATGGGCAACCGCTCGATGCTGCGCACGGCGCTCGTCTGGAACCTGCGGAACATCCTGCTCTCGGTCGTCGGCCGTCGCTTCACACACCGCGCCACCGTGCGCTACGAGGAGTTCGTGCGCGATCCGCGGCGCGTCATCCAGCGGGTCAGCGAGGAGATCGGCGTCCCGGAGGTCGCCGGGCACTGGGTGGGACCGAGCGCGTTCATCCCCTCGGCCAACGAGCACATCTTCGCCGGCAACCCCAACCGCGCCCAGAAGGGTTCGATCGAGATCCGCGCCGACGAGGAGTGGCGCGAGGTGATGCCGGCGGTCGAGCAGGCCACGGTCGCGGCGCTGGCGCTGCCGTTTGCCGGCGCCTCAAGGCTCCTCGGAGTGAGGGCACGGTGAGCGCGCCAGTCCAGCATCTCAGCGCCACCGGCGTCCGGAGCCACGCGACGAGCGAGGCCGCGCTCGCCGCCACGCGCCGGCTACGGATCCTGGCCGTCACCCCACACTTCCTCCCGCAGATCGGCGGCACCGAGCTGCACACCTACGAGACGGCGCGCCGCCTGGCCGCCGCCGGCCAACACGTCGCCGTGCTGACGACCCGCGACGACTCCAATGTTCCGGCTCAGGATGTCATCGACGGGATTCCGGTCTACCGAGCGGCCTCGTTCGGCAATCGGCTGGACCTGCGCCTCGCCCCGGCAATCGGCCGGGTGATCCGCGCAGGAGCCTGGGACCTCGTGCACGTGCAGGGCATCCACACGCTGGTCGCGCCGCTGGCGATGCTGGCCGCGCGGCGCGCCGGAATCCCCTACGTCGTGACCTTCCACAGCGGCGGCCATTCGTCGAGGCTACGCAATGCCGTCCGCTCGACGCAGTGGAGGCTGGTGCGCCCGCTGGCAGCCCGCGCCAATGCGCTGATCGGTGTCTCCGATTTCGAGGCCGGCTACTTCCGGGAGCAATTGGGCCTGCGCGCCGACCAGGTCGTGACAATCCCCAATGGGGCCCACCTCCCGGCTCCCACCGGCCGGCCCGCGCCGCTCGGCGAGGGGCCGCTGATCGTATCCGTCGGGCGGCTGGAGCGTTACAAGGGACATCATCGCGTCGTCGCGGCCTTCCCGCACGTTCTCCGGCGCCATCCCGCGGCGTGGCTGCGGATCGCCGGCAGTGGCCCCTACGAGGAGGTGTTGCGGAGGCAGGCGCGCGACCTGGGGATCGACGCCGCCGTCACCATCGACTCGATCCCGGCCGGCGAGCGGGAGCGGATGACCGACCTGCTCCAGCAGGCTGCGGTAGTCACGCTGCTCAGTGAGTACGAGTCGCACGGCATCGCGGCGCTGGAGGCGATCAGCCTGGGGCGCCCGACGATCGTGACCGACGCAACGGCGCTGGGCGAACTGGTCGAGCGGCGTCTGGCGGTGGGTCTCGCGCCAGCAAGCACGCCGGAGGAGATCGCGGATGCGATCTGCGGCCAGATCGAGCGGCCGCATCAACCGCCGCCGGTCGAGCTACCCAGCTGGGACGAGTGCGCGGCGCGGCTCGGCGAGTTGTACGCATCGATCGTGACGGACACGCCATGCGTATCCTGATGCTCTCCGACTTCTATTACCCGCTGCTGGGCGGGGTCGAGCAGCACGTGCGCTCCCTGAGCCACGCGCTGCTCGAGCGTGGGCACGAGGTCGCCGTCGCCACGCTGCGGCCCGGCGACTTGCCCGAGCGCGAGCTGGACGCAGGCGTGCGGGTCTACCGCATCAACGGCAGCGCCCAGCGAGCGAGCGCGCTCTTCGCCAGCGCCGAGCGGCCCTGGGCGCCACCGTTTCCCGACCCGGAGCTGACCTGGAAGCTGCGCCGGGTGGTGGCCGATTTCCGGCCCGACATCGTCCACGGCCATGACTGGCTGGGGCGCTCGTTCCTGCCGCTCAAGCGCCGGAGCGGGGCGAAGCTGGTCACCAGCCTGCACTATTACACCCTGAGTTGCGCGAAGAAGAGCCTGATGCGCGAAGGCCGCAACTGCGCCGGCCCGAAGCCGCTCAAGTGCCTGAGCTGCGCCGTGGACCACTACGGTGCGGCCAAGGGCATGCCGGTGATAAGCGGCAACCTGGGCGCAGCGCGGTTGGAGCGCCGGCTGACCGACCGCTACATCTCGGTGAGTGTTGCGACGACGCGCGGCAATGGATTGGAGCCCGACGACCCGCAGGTGCGTCACATCCCCAATTTCCTGCCGCCCGCCGTGACGCCGGACGCCTCCACGCTTGAGCCCTACGTCGCGCAGCTGCCGCCGGAAGACTTCATGCTCTTCGTCGGCGACCTGCGGCGGGACAAGGGCCTGGACACGCTGTTGGAAGCCTATCGCCGGCTGGATGACCCGCCGCCGCTGGTGCTGATCGGGAAGACCTGGCCGGAGACTCCGAAGCACTTCCCGCCGGGCGTCGTGGTCCTGGAACGCTGGCCGAACTTCGCGGTGCTGGAAGCCTGGCGCCGCAGCTCGCTGGCGCTGGTCCCATCCCTCTGGGCGGAGCCGTTTGGCATCGTCGTGATCGAAGCGATGGCCGGCGGGACACCCGTCGTCGCCTCGCGGATCGGCGGCATCCCCGAGATCGTCGTCGACGGCGAGACGGGCCTGCTCGTCGAGCCAGGCAATCCCGACGCGTTGGCGGGCGCCATCCGCCGGCTACTCGCCGACCGGGAGCTGGCCGCGCGGATGGGTGCAGCCGGACAGCGGCGCGCCGCGCTCTACGCCACCTCGGCAGTGGTCCCGAAGATCGAGGCGGTCTACGAAGAAGTGATCGGGCGCGCCGGGGTCTTGGCCAGTGAAGGCGCGCTGGCCGGGACGGCAGCCGAGGGCCGGGCACTCGAAGTCAGTCACGGGAAGCGGGGCAGATGAGCGGGCCACGCCGCATCGCACCGGGACGAATCATTCAGGACGTCGCCGGGGCCATCGCCCTGCTGCGCGGCAAGGATCATGCCCATGCCGCCTCGGGGGGCGTCAAGGGCCAGCAGATGCCGCCGCTGCCGATGCACATCAACGCCAGCATGTTGATGATGGACTTCTTCGTCGGCTCGGCGCTCGGCTATCCCTTCTGGATCATCGCGGCGCGCCTGTTCGACCCAGCCGACGTGGGACTCGGGTCAGCGGCGCTGTCCGGGCTGCGGCTCTGCATGCTGCTGGCGTTGATCGGGATCGGCTCGGCGATCGTGCTGCTCCTGCCGCGCAACGAGCACGACCCGTCCGACGTCGTCAGCACCGCGCTGATGCTGGCCGTGACCTCGGGACTGGCCGTGGCGGTCGGCTTCATCGTCATCACGGGCGTGCTGCTCGGCGAGCTGAAGCAACTGGCGGCGTCGCCGCTCTACGCTGGCGCGTTCCTGCTGCTCAACGGCGTGATGGTGATCACCCGCACGCTCGACTCGACGTTCATGGGCCTGCGCCGCTCCGACCGGGTACTGGTGCGCAGCATCGTGCAGGGCACGCTGGCACTTGGCGCGCTCGTGCTCCTCTCGTTCGTCACCGGGAATGACGGGCTGCTCTCGATCCTGGGCGCCTGGATCCTCGGGCTGGCGGCCTCAGTCGCGCTGGGATTCAGCTACCTGCGCCGGGCGCTGCCGGAGCTGAGCCTGCGCCTCCAGAACAGCCACACGAAGGTGCGCGAGATCACGCGCATCGGCCTGCCGAACTTCGCGCTGCGGCTCTCGATGGCCGTGCCGGTCAACGTCATCCCAATCGTCGTCGTCGAGGTGCTGACCCCGACGGCGGGCGCCTACTGGTACGCCGTCTGGATGTTCGCCATGATCGCCCTGACCGTGCCGGGCGCTACCTCGAACGCGCTGTTCGCCGAGGCATCCAACCGGCCGGAGCAGCTCAACGCCAGCGCCCGTCAGGGCATCCGCTTCGCGCTGACGGTGAGCGTACCGGCGGCGCTGGCCATCGGGATCGGCGCGCCGCTGGGGTTGAGCTTGATGGGCCAGGGCTACGCGGCGGCGGGGACCACCCCGCTGCGCATCGTCGTGCTGGGCGTCATCCCAAACACGATGATCGCGGCCTACGTGGCACGGCAGCGCGTCGCCGGGCAGCTGCGCGAGCCGACGCTGTTCAGCATCTTCTCCAGCGCGCTGTCGGTCCTCGGGGCGATCGTCGGCGGCAAGCTCTTCGGGCTGACCGGCATCGCCGTGGCCTGGCTCCTGGCCCAGTCGGTCGCCGGCGCCTGGGCGGCCTGGAAGGTGAGCGACCTCTACACCGCGGCTCCCCGGGAGCAGCCTGAGGCGTCGCCCGCGGCGAGCCAGACGTCCGGTGAGATTCACCGGGCGGCCGAAACGGTCTCCGTCGGAAGCAGGGGGATGCAGCGATGAGTGTCCTCGACCGCGTCGAAGTCCTCGGGCGAGCGAACGGCACGGGCGCGCCGGTGGTGAGCATCATCATCAATAACTACAACTACGCGCCCTTCCTGCGCGACGCCATCGAAAGCGCCCTGAATCAGACCTACCCGCAGGTCGAGGTCATCATCGTCGACGACGGCTCGACCGACAATTCGCGGCAGATCATCACCGAGTACGCCGACCGCGCGACCGTCGTGCTGAAGGAGAATGGCGGGCAGGCGTCCGCCTTCAACCGCGGCTTCGCGGCCAGCAGCGGGGACGTCGTCATCTTCCTCGACTCCGACGATCTGCTGGACCGCGACATCGCCGAGCGCGTCGCCCGGGAGTTCGAGCTCGATCCGGGGCTGGCGAAGGTGCAGTACCGCCTGCGGTTGGTCGACGCGCACGGCGACCTGCTGGGTGGGACGACGCCGCCCGAGAACCTGGAGCTACCCAGCGGAGACTTGCGTAAGCGCATGCTGCGCTTTCCGGACGACGTGCGCACCCCGCCGACCAGTGGCAACGCCTTCGCGCGCGCGGTGCTCGAACAGATCCTGCCGATGCCAGAGACGCCATTCGGGCGCGTCGGCGCGGACCTGCACCTGTTCAACCTGACGCCGCTCTATGGCCGTGTCAAGTCACTGCCGGGCGCCGGCGGCGCCTACCGCAGCCACGGCTCGAACCACTTTCACCGCGATGCGCTCTCGCTGGCGCAGGTCCGCAAGACGATCCGCCGATCAAACGTCAACCACCGCTATCTCTACCGGCACGCCAGGAGACTGGGCTTTAGCGTCCCGGCGCACCCGTCCGATATCCTCTCGGTGACGTTCATCGTGAACCGCGTCGCGTCGCTCAAGCTGGACCCGCTGCAGCATCCGATCCAGGACGACTCGGCAGTGCGCCTGCTCTGGCTCGGAGTCAAGGCGTCGCTGCGGCGCTTCGATCTGCCGCTGCGCGTGCGGGCAGTCTACATGGCCTGGTTCGCGGTGGCGTGCCTGGCGCCGTCGCGCTTCACCGAGCGGCTGGTCGGGCTCGTCTTCTTCCCGCATCAGCGGCGCAGACTGGGGCGCCTGGTATGAGACGGCGTGAGTCGCGAACGAACACGACGGAGCTCAGCGCCATGTGGCAATCCTCGCGAGCATTCAAGCGACGCCACTCGCCCGTTACGAACGGCGTGGCCTTTGCGCAGGCTTCGGCCGCTGGCGATGCGGGCCGAGCTGCGCCGAGCGGCCGCCTGGCCACGGCGCTGGGGTTCGACCGCTGGGGCATGCTGGTCTTCCCGCTGGCCGCGCTTCTGGTCTGGCTGGCGGCGCTCTCGGAGATCGACATCCGGGCGATGAACGACTACGGCCTGATTTCGGTGCTACCGCTCAGTTACTACGCGGCCATCGTGATCCTGGCGGCCGGCTTCATCGTGGCGCTGCGCCGCGAGACGCCGCGCGACCACGAGCTCCTGCTCCACGTCCTGCCGCTGATCGTCATGCTCTACGGCACGCCGACCATCGTCGAGGGCACGCCCAGGTTCGAGGCCACCTGGAAGCACATGGGCATCGTCGATCACATCGTCACCACCGAATCGGTGAACCCGCAGTTCAGCGCCTATTTCAACTGGCCGCTGTTCTTCACCCTTGCCGGGACCTTCCAGGAGATCGCCGGCCTGGATAACCTCCACGGGACGGCAATGTGGTCGCACGTCTTCCTTAATACGCTCTATCTGCTGCCGCTCTACATCCTGGTTCGGACGGCGACCTCCGACCGCCGACTGATCTGGCTAGGCATCTGGTTCTTCTACCTGACCAACTGGGTGGGGCAGGACTATTTCTCGCCGCAGGGCTTCGCCTTCTTCCTCTACCTGTCAACGATGGCGATCCTGCTGCGCTGGTTCAGCGGACCGATCGGGCAGCCCGCCGTCTGGGCGCTGGGCTATGCGCGGCGCTTGATCGCGGCTCGCGCGCCCTGGGCGTTCGACTATCGCCCACGCCATAAGGACACGAACGACGAGGCCATCGGCGACTCGGCCACCCAGCGCGTCGGCGCGTTCCTGATCCTGGTCGCCGGGTTCGGCGCGATGGTGCCTAGCCACCAGTTGACGCCCTTCGCGGCCATCTTCACGGTGCTGCTGCTGGTTGGGCTGGGGCTCGTCCCGGTGCGTGGGGTGCTCGCAATCATGGCCGTGCTGGTCACCTTCTGGATGACCTTCGTCGCCGTCCCATATTTCCGTGGACACCTGGACGTCCACCTGGCATCGGTCGGTCAGGTCAACCAGAACATCGACCGGGGCGTCAGGCAGCGCGCGGCCGACGGCAGCGACGAGCACCGATTCATCGTGCGCCAGCGCGTCGTCTACTCGGCCGCCGTCCTGACGCTCGGCATGTTCGGCGGCCTACGCCGGATTCTCAACCGCCGCTGGGATCTGGCGATGTTCTGCCTGCTCGGCGCGCCACCGCTGCTAGTCGCCGTACAACGCTACGGCGGCGAGATCTTCCTGCGCATCTTCCTGTTCTCGCTGCCGGCGATCGCGTTCTTCGTGGGAGCGCTCTTCCTGCCACGCATCAGCTCGCGGCTGACCTGGAGGGTAAGTCTCGTATTCATGGCCACCACCATCCTGGTGACGGTCGGCTTCCTGACCGCCCGCTACGGCAACGAGCGCATGGACTACTTCAGCCCGGAGGAGGTCGCGGCGATCGAGTACTTCTACCGCACCGCCGAGCCCGGCTCGATACTCCTGGGCGGCAGCGGCAACCTGCCCTGGAAGGCTGAGGGCTTTACCAGCTATCGCTACAACTCGGTCGGCCGGAGCACGCTGCTCGACGAGAATCTCGATTCGATCATTGACGACATCCGGCGGGGCCGCGACAACGGGCGCGAGACCTATCTGATCCTCTCGCGCAGTTCCAAGGCCCAGCGCGACATGTTCGTCGAGCCAGGCATTCTGGACGGCTTCGAACAGCGAGTGCGCGCGTCCGGTATGTTCACTCCAATTTATGTGAACCGCGACGCCACGATCTACGTCCTGAACGATGACACGGAAGCAGAATCGGCCGGCTCCGAGCGGGCGCCGGCGGGGGCGCGCAGGTAACACGCCAGAGGTGGCCGGCCTACGGCGAACGAGCGAGTGACGACCACGAGCGGTTCGGGGGAGCATATGGGCAAGATGGCCGTCGCCGTCGTCAACTACAACACGTGCAGAGAACTCGAGCGCTGCCTGGCGTCGATCGTGCCGGAAGCGCCCGACGAGCTACTGGTGATCGACAATGGCTCGACCGACGGCAGCATCGCTATGGTGCGCCGCCGGTTCCCGGACGTGAGGCTGCAGGTCAACGCCGAGAATCACGGCTACGGGGCCGCCGGCAACCAGGCGCTGCGCTTGACGGCGTCCGACTATCTGCTGCTCCTCAACAGCGACACCGTGCTGGAAGCGGGCAGCCTGGCGGCGCTGCGCGACTATATGGACAGCCACCCGCAGGCCGCCGTCGCCGGGCCGCGGCTCGTCAACCCGAACGGTTCGCTGCAACCGTCGTGCTATCCATTTCCGACGCCGTTCCAGCTGGCGCTCGGCTCGTCGGGGCTGGGGGCGCTGACGTCGCGGCTCCCGGGCGTCCGCAACTTGAGCTTGCGCTGGTGGCCGCATGACCGCGACCGGGCGGTGCCCTGGGTGCTGGGCGCGGCGCTCGTCCTGCGGCGCGGGCCGGTCACGGCGCTCGGAGGCTTCGACGAGTCGTTCTTCATGTACTACGAGGAAGTCGACTTGTGCTACCGCCTGGCGCTGGCCGATCACGAGACGCACTTCACGCCGGCGACGACGATCATGCACGTCGGCGGAGCCAGCACCAGCAAGGCCGGCTCGGACATGACCGTTCAGTGGTTTCGCAGCCTGCGCCACTTCTACCGGAAACACTACCCGCCGAGCTGGGCCGGCGCACTCGGACTCTACGGCCAGGTGATCGCTAGCGGCCGCTGGCTGCGAGCGCGCGCGCAGATGATGCTGCGCCCGAGCGAGCGAGCCGAGCACTCGCTCCTGACCAGCCGGCTCCTGCTCCACCACGTGCGCCACGCGAACGACTAAAGACAGGGAACCGCGCAATGGCACAACCGATACCGGCCAGGCCGGGACATGACAACAGGTTGAGACTCGATGTGCTCAAATTGCCGATACCTCTCGCTCAACCCACAGAACCCGCCGACAGCATCCGGCGCCTCGACTGGCGCTTCCTGCTGCCGGAGCTGCCGGGTGGCGTCGCGCGGCACATGGTGATCGCTGGCGCCAGCCCGATGCTCCTCGCGCAGGTCACGCGTCACCGGGCGGCACTACGCGCCAGCGCCCGGATTCGCCCTCCGGAGAAGGCCGACGTCGTGGCGATCCTGGCAAACGCGGCCGTGTCGCCGGGAGCAGCGGCCCGGGCCGTCAAACCGGGCGGCTTGCTCTACTACGAAGTGAGCCGGCGCCGATTGGCCGATCTGCGGCGCACCCCGGCATGGCTGGTCGCTGAGCTTCAGGGGCGCGGCTTCGAGGTGAGCGCGGTCTACTGGCTGCTCCCGAATGCCGCAGTCCCGCAGCGCTACGTGCCACTCGACCGCACCGAGGCCTTTTGCTGGTACATGGACGCCTACTACAGCGCCGGCAGCCCGCTCGAGCTTGCTCGGGCATTGTGCGTCCGCGGCCTGGCTGGGTCGAGCGGCCGACGCTTCGGGCGCCTGGCTCCAGCCTTCGCGGTCGTCGCCCGCGCCCCGCTCGCCGTCGACGATCGGCCGCGCCGCTCGCTCGCCCCGGCCATTCTGACGCGCTTCCTTAATGATGAGGACGCGCGCCCGGTGCTGCTCACCAGTGGCGTCGACGACGGCAGCCGCGTGGTGCTGCTGCCATTCCGCGCCAGCTCTCGCCAGCCGGAAGCGATCCTGAAGGTCGCCCGGATCCCGGCATTCAACGCGCACATCGAGCGCGAGCAGCAGACTCTCGCAGAGCTTCGCGCGCGCTACGGCGAGAGCATCCCGGCCCCGCTCGATCTTGGCGAGCACGCCGGTCTCGCAGTCGGCGTCGAGGAGCACGTCCACGGCAGCCGTTTGTCGGCGCTCTGCTGGCGATGGCCGCGCCGTTTGGCGGACAAGATCGACGATCTCCAGCTCACGACCGACTGGATCATCGCGTTCAACCGCTCGTCTGCGCAGCGTGGCTCCGCGCCCGACGCATTCGCGGAAGCGGTCCGGGCGGCCATCGAGGAGTTTCGCGCCAGCGTGCCCCTCGGCGCGGGACGCGCCCGGCTGCTCGACCGCGTGGTCGCGTCGCTGGAGCGCATTCGCGGGCCGGTGCCGGTCGTCTGGCGGCACAACGACCTCGGCCCGTGGAACGTCTTCCGAACTGCCGATGGCATTCAGGTGATCGACTGGGAGTACGGTTCCGGGCCGTCGCAGTCGCTGACGGGCCCACCGCTGACCGACCTGATCTACTTCGCGACACACTGGTACTTCGCCACCAGCCGGCTAAAGACCCCTGCCGAAGAAGCGGCCGCCTTCCAGGCGCTCTACTTCAGCCACCATCCGCCGGACGAAGCTGCCAGTGCCGTGCGCGACGCCATCCGCCGCTACCTATCCGCTCTGGGGATCGACCCGGCGGCCTACCCGGCCGCGTTCGTCTACGCCTGGCTGGTCGCCGCGCAAGAGCGGGTGACCCGCGAGCGGCGCCTGGGCCAGCCATTCCAGCCAAGCAACTTCATCCACTTCCTGGACATCACGGCGGCGCACTGGCAGTCAGATTGCCCGGTACCAGCCTGGCTCTACGAATGAGAGATGGGGTCAGCCCCGCTCCGGCGGGTCAGCGAACATCGTCGCGGCCGGGCCGACGATCAGCGGATCGGGCGGCACGGCGACGCCAGGATCCTTGCCGGCGTAGTCGATCTGGCTGAGGACGTGCTGAATGGCGCCGATGCGCGCCCGGCGCTTGCCGTCGGAGAGGATCACCGTCCAGGGAGCGTGGACGGTGTCGGTGCTGGCGAACATGTCCTGCCGCGCCACGCTGTAGTCGTCCCAGCGCTCGATGGCCGCGTCATCCAGCGGACTGAGCTTCCACTGCTTCAGCGGATCGGTCTTGCGGGCCTCGATGCGCCGGCGCTGCTCCTCACGGTCGACCGCGAACCAGAGCTTGAACAGATACATGCCGCTCTCGACCAACGAGCGCTCCAGCTCGGGCGCCTGGCGGATGAACTCGCGGTACTCCTGCGGGGTGCAGAAGCCCATCACGCGCTCGACCCCGGCACGGTTGTACCAGGAGCGGTCGAAGAAGACGATCTCGCCACCGGCCGGCAGCAGGCTGACGTAGCGCTGGAAATACCACTGCGTGCGCTCGGCCTCGGTCGGCTTCTCCAGGGCGACCACGCGCGCGCCGCGGGGGTTGAGGTGCTCGCGGAAGCGCTTGATCGTCCCGCCCTTGCCGGCCGCGTCGCGCCCTTCGAAGAGGATCGCCAAGCGCTGCTTCTCATCCTTCACCCAGTGCTGCAGCTTCAGCAGCTCGATCTGCAGGGCCTTGAGCGTGCGCTCGTATTCTTTCCGCTTCATGCGCTCGGCATATGGGAATGCAATATCGTCGCCCGCTATCGCGCTGGTTCGCGCTTGCCCGCTCATTTGTCGCTCCTCCGCTTTCCGGAAACTCTAGCAAGCCGGGGCGGCTAGGCGATGAAGCCCTCCAGCGTTCCCTGCGGCGAGAGGACGACCGCGCCGATGTCCAGGCCACCGGCCGCGCTGGCGCTCAAGGCGAGCTGCAAGGCATCGCTAGCGCGCAGGTTCTGTCCGGGAATGGCGTCCAGCTCCAGCCACTCCACGGCTACGACCCCGGCGCCGGTCGAGCTGCGCGGTTCATCGCCCACGAGCCGCGCAGAGACAATGAAACGCCACCAGAAGAGTTCGGGAATCGCCGGGAATGTCCCGTGTTCGATCCGGATCACGCGCAACGGCTCGACCAGGTAGCCCGTCTCCTCCAGCGTCTCGCGGCGCGCGGCCTCGGCCAGCGTCTCGCCACGTGACAGCGCCCCCGACGGGAAGTACCAGACCGGCCCATCCGGCCCGCCACGCTCCTCCAGCGTCATCAGGTAGCGCCCGGCGTGCTCGACGACGACCACGACGGTGGCGTGGATCGGAATTCCGGTCACGAAGCGTCCTCCCCCGGAAGCTGGTCGGCGACGGCCGGCGCGCGCTCGACGACGGCCAGCTGGCGCTCGTCGAACAGCTGCCGGGCGGCCGCACAAGCCAGTCGATAGAGTTCCAGCGCGGCGTTGCAGGTGATTGCGAAAGCCTCACCGCCCAGGCCGAGCGCCCTAGCCTGGACATTCGCCCACTCCGGACCCATGCGCTCGTTCACCAATGTCCAGAGATCGTTCTCGGAGTCATAGAGCAGGCGCAGGTGGACCGCCAGGATCACCGCCAGCCGGGTGGCGAGCAGGTTACGCTGGATGGCCGCGCCGGTCGGGTTGCCGGCCAGAAGCAGATTGACGAGCTTGTGCGCCTCCTCCGCCAGGCCGCAGAGTTCCCGGGCGACGTGGCGATCGCAGGCCGCCGCGTCGAGCTCGTCCCAGCTCCACTCGCGGGCGCGCCGGATGTTGCGCGCGGCGCTGCCATCCCGGTCACGCAGGATCACGGCATCCCGCCAGCCCGGTATGAAGCAACCAACACGCTCGGGCCGCAGAAACGCGTATTCGATCTCATCCGGCGTGGCGACCGACACGGAAACCAGCAGGCCGTCGCGGATTTCGAGCCAGGCATCCGACGCAGGCCCGATGGCCACGATATCGAGGTCCGAATGTGGCCCCTGCGTACCGCGCGCGAAGC
>DATGQR010000633.1:0-2685 GCA_035304105.1 Thermomicrobiales bacterium
CCAGTTACTTGCTGGTGCAGCAAGCCGGCCTGGCTGGCGAGCGCCAGCTCATCCATCGGAGCGCCGTTGGCCTGGGCCAGCACGATCAGCACCAGCGGCCGGTACTGACTCTCGCTGAACCACGCCATCGTTTCCATCCAGCGGCCCACGCTCATCCCAAGTCCCCTTCACTGCTCGGTCCCGCTCCGCTGGCTCTCAATTCTACGGACAGACCGGGAATGCGGCCGGAACGCGCCAGCCGCCGTCGGGTACCATAAGCGCGCGATCTCAGACAGCAGTGGCGGGTGTGGCGGCGAAAGGCGCGTATGGAAGCACTTACCCCGGAAGCACGAGAGTTCATCAGGCGCATGCCCAAGGCGGAGCTGCACGTTCACCTGGAAGGCAGCGTCTATCCGGAAACCCTGCTGGAGCTTGCCCGCAAGCATGGTCGCACCCTGCCATTCGACTCGGTCGAGAGCGCGCGGGACTGGTTCATCTTCCGCGACTTCCCCCACTTCGTTGAGATCTACGTCGAGATCTGCAACTGCCTACGCGACGAGGAAGACTACGAGCTGATCACCATCGAGATGGCCCGGCGCGCCGCCGCGCAGAACCTGCGCTATATGGAGGTCACGTTCTCGCCCGTCTCGATCTTGAATCCGAGGACGCCAGCGCTTCCCGACGTCGTCATCAGTGGCCTGCGCGCCGGCGCGGCGGTCGCGGCCCGCGAGCATGGCGTAGAGATGCAGTTCATCCTCGACCCGGTCCGCGGCCGCACACCGGAGGAGGTGATGGCGCTGGCGCGCTGGTGGGCGGACAACGCCGGTGACCGGCTGATCGGCTTCGGGCTCGGCGGCATCGAGCTCGGCAACCCGCCCAGCCTCTACGCAGACGCCATCGCCTACGCCCGCGATGCCGGCGCGCGCATCTCCCTGCACGCCGGTGAGACTGACGGCCCGGCCAGCGTGCGCGACGCCCTGCTCAACGGTGCGGAGCGCATTGGTCACGGGGTGCGCAGCATCGAGGACGAGGCATTGGTCGCCGAGCTGGCCGCGAGCGGGATCGTCCTGGAGATCTCGCCGACCAGCAACGTCTGCCTGGGCGTCTATCGCGACTATACCGAGCACCCCTTCCGAGCCCTCGCGGAGGCCGGTGTCCGGGCGACGGTCAACAGCGACGATCCGCCCATGTTCAACACCACGCTCACCCGCGAGCTGGAAGTTCTGGTAGAGCACTTCGACTACGACCTCGGGAACCTCGTCGACCTGACGCTGCTCGCGCTCGACGCCGCGTTCCTTCCGGACACCGAGAAGAATCGGCTGCGAGCTGCCTACCTCGCCGAGTTCGAGGAGTTGCGAGGCGTGCCGGCACTGTAGCAGCTGGTCAAGCGTCAGTGCGTCAGCACTCGCCTCGCCGAAAAGCAGGACGTTTTGGGAGTGCGACCCGCACCGGGAGACATGCGAGCTAACGAGCGCGATGATAAGATTGTGCTGATTCTCACGAACTAGCCTGCATCCTTTTCGGCATCATGCAACCGGTGAAGGAAGCGAGGCCGCCGCCGACCACGTCTCCTGCCGTGGCGCGACTTCGCTGAGCAATTCAACGACCATTAACGGGGGGTTGATGGAGCGAGATTTCGTGGCCAAAGACCAGGCCATTCCCGATATCGTCATTCGGCGCCTGCCGATCTACGCTCGTGGGTTGCGCCATCTGCTCAACAGCGGGCACTTGACCGTGTCGTCGAACGAGCTGGCCGACGCAATCGGCGTCACCGCCGCTCAGATCCGGCGCGATCTGTCCTACTTCGGTCGCTTCGGCAAGCAGGGCAAGGGCTACGACGTGCCTACGTTGATCGAGGCGGTCCAGGAGATCCTGAATATCGACCGCCACTGGGATGTGGCGCTGGCCGGGTTCGGTCACCTCGGTCAGGCGATCGCTGACTACCGCGGGTTCGAGCCATCGTCGTTCCGCATCGCCGCCATCTTCGACCGCGCGCCACACCTGGTCGGGCGGCGCAGTGCTCACGGCGTCGTCGTCCAGCACGAATCGGTCATCGCTGAGACTGTCAACCGCCTCAACATTCGCATGGGCATCGTCGCCGTGCCGGCCGACCAGGCCCAGGAGGTCACCGAGCGCCTGCTGGCGGGCGGGGTGCGCGCCATCCTGAACTACGCGCCGGTAACGCTGCGCGTGCCCGAAGGCGTCTGGGTGCGCGAGATCGACCCCATCAGCCTGATGCAATCGATGACCTACTACCTGGACGATGAGCCAGTCCCGGCGACGCCGGAGAAGGAATACGACGTCGCCTACACCGACGCCGCCGGCAACTGACCCCCTTATCCCCCTTCGCCATCGTTGTCGCCAACGCCGCGCACGTCGAACGCGTCACGCAGGCCATCGCCGAACAGGTTGAGCGCCAGCACGGTGCAGACGATGGCGAGGCCCGGGAAGACGCTGATCCACCAGGCCCGCTGGATGAAGGCGCGCCCTTCGTTCAGCGACAGTCCCCAGGTCGGCGTCGACGGGTCCACGCCCAACCCGAGGAACGTCAGGCCCGACTCGGCCAGGATCCCCAGCCCGACGGCAAAGGTCGCCTGGACGATGATCGGCGCGATGATGTTCGGCAGAATGTGCCGGCCCATGATGCGCCAGTCGGCCGCGCCGATCGAACGTGCCGCGACCATGAATTCCTCCTCGCGCAGGCGC